>JAJAZH010000240.1 GCA_026785815.1 Ramlibacter sp.
CCGAATGTGCTGGTGATCGCGCCGGCAAAGAACATCAAGACGCTGCAGCAGCTGCTGGTCGCCGCGCGGGCCAAGCCCGGCAGCATGAATTTCGCTTCGGCCGGCCAGGGCAGCGCCACCCACCTGAACGCCGAGAAGTTCAAGCTGGCCGCGAAGATCGAGGCCACCAACATCCCGTTCAAAGGCTCGGCCGAAGCCGTGACCGAAGTGATGGCCGGGCGCGTGGACTACTACTTCTCGCCGATCGCGCCGGTGATCGGGCAGATCCGCAGCGGCCAGCTGGTGGCGCTGGCGGTCGGCTCGCCCAGGCGCTCGAGCGCCCTGCCGGATGTGCCCACCACCGCCGAAGCCGGCGTGCCCGGCTCCGAATTCAACTTCTGGATCGGCATGATGGCGCCGGCCAAGACGCCGCGCGAGATCGTGAACCGGCTGCACGACGAAGTGGTGAAGGCCCTCGCAACGCCCGAGGTCAGGGAGCGCTTCGCCACCCTCGGCGCCGACGCCTGGACGCTGCGCCCGGAACAGTTCGATGCCTACATCGCCAGCGAGATCCGTTCCAACGCGGTGCTGGTCAAGGCCGCCGGGCTCGAAGTGCAGAAGTAATCGCGGCACCGCCAGCAAGGACCCGCCATGGCAATCCAACGACTCGGAATCATCATGCACGGCGTCACCGGACGCATGGGCATGAACCAGCACCTCGTCCGCTCGATCCTGGCGATCCGCGAGCAAGGTGGCGTCACGTTGTCCAGTGGGGACAAGGTCATGCCCGATCCGATCCTGATCGGCCGCAACGCCGACAAGATGAAGGCGCTGGCGAAAGCGCATGGCGTCGAGCGCTGGGGCAGCGATCTCGACCGCGCACTGCAAAACCCGGACGACACGGTCTTCTTCGACGCCGGCACCACGCAGATGCGACCGACCCTGCTGGCCAAGGCGATCCGCGCCGGCAAGCACGTCTACTGCGAGAAGCCGATCGCCACCAACTTGAACGAAGCGGTGGAGATCGCGCGGCTGGCCAGCCAGTCGGGCCTCAAGCACGGCGCGGTGCAGGACAAGCTGTTCCTGCCCGGACTGCGCAAGCTCGACATGCTGCGTCGCTCCGGCTTCTTCGGCAAGATGCTGTCGGTGCGCCTCGAGTTCGGCTACTGGGTGTTCGAGGGCGACCTGCAGCCGATCCAGCGTCCGAGCTGGAATTACCGCAGCGAGGACGGCGGCGGGATGATCCTGGACATGATGTGCCACTGGCGCTATGTGCTGGACAACCTGTTCGGCGAAGTGAAGGCGATTTCCTGCATCGGCGCGACCCACATTCCCCAGCGTTGGGACGAGGCCGGCAAGCCGTACCAGGCGACGGCTGACGACGCGGCCTATGCCACCGCCGAACTGGTCGGCCACAACGGCGAACCGGTGATCGCGCAGATGAACATGTCGTGGGCCACGCGGGTGCGGCGCGATGACCTGGTCACCTTCCACGTCGACGGCACCCATGGCTCGGCTGTCGCGGGCCTCACCGAATGCCGGGCCCAGAGCCGCGTCACGACGCCGCGCCCGGTCTGGAACCCGGACCAGAAGCAGACCATCGACTTTCTGGGCCAGTGGCAGGAAGTTCCGGACACCCAGGTCTACGACAACGGCTTCAAGATCCAGTGGGAGCACTTCATCCGCCACGTGGTCGAAGACGAGCCCTACCGCTGGACCCTGCCCGAGGGCGCGAAGGGCGTGCAGCTGGTCGAAGCGGCGCTGCAAAGCTGGAAGGAACGGCGCTGGGTCGACGTGCCGCCGCTGCAGGTCTGAGCGCGCCATGGCCCTCACGCTGCAACTCCCGGCCCTGAACCCGGCGCGGCCCGGCGCGCACGGCGCGCTCGAGACCTATGCCTTGCGCGGTACGGCGCCGCCACGCCCGTCCAGGGCGGTTCGCTTCAACCGCATTGCCTATTCGGCGGCCCATGTGGTGGCCGACCCGCGGGCCGCGATCGATCCGTGGCTGCAAAGCGCGGTCGATTGGGACGCCACCATCGCCTATCGCCAGCACCTGTGGTCGCTCGGCCTCGGGGTGGCCGAAGCGATGGACACGGCGCAGCGCGGCATGGGCCTGGACTGGCCGACCTCGCTGGAGCTGATCGGCCGCTCGCTCGACGCCGCCCGGGATGTGCCGGGCGCGCTGGTGGCATCGGGCTGCGGCACCGACCACCTGGCGCTGGAACAAGTGACGTCCGTGGACCAGGTCATCGCCGGCTACGAGCAGCAGATGGCCGCGATCGAGAAGCTGGGCGGGACCCTGATCGTAATGGCCAGTCGCGCGCTGGCCCGGGTGGCGAAGAGCCCCGCCGACTACGAGCGGGTCTACGACCGGATCCTGAGCCAGTCCCGGCAGCCGGTGGTGCTGCATTGGCTGGGCGACATGTTCGATCCGGCGCTGGCCAATTACTGGGGCACCAGCGACATCGACAGCGCGATGGACACCGCGCTGGGAATCATCGCGGCCCATCCCGACAAGGTCGACGGGATCAAGATCTCGCTGCTGGACAAGGACCGGGAAATCGCGATGCGGCGTCGCCTGCCTGCGCAGGGAGGGACCGACGGACGCGGGGTGCGCATGTACACCGGCGACGACTTCAATTACGCCGAGCTGATCGCCGGCGATGGCGTCGGCGCAGCATCGGTGAATGGCCAGAGCGACGCGTTGCTCGGCATCTTCGACGCCATCGCGCCAGTGGCCAGCGCAGCGCTGGCCGAACTCGCGCAGGGCCAGGTCGAGAAATTCCACGCCCTGCTCGGCCCGACCGTCCCGCTGTCGCGCCACATCTTTGCGGCGCCGACCCGCTTCTACAAGACCGGCGTGGTCTTCATGGCGTGGCTGAACGGGCACCAGAAGCACTTCACCATGGTCGGCGGTCAACAGAGCACCCGCTCGTTGCCACATCTGGCCGAGCTGTTCCGGCTGGCCGACGCAGCCAACCTGCTGGAACAGCCGGATCTGGCGGTCAAGCGGATGAAAACGCTGCTGGCCCTGCACGGGGTCGAGTGATGCGCGACTTCTCGGGCGACCACGGCTGGCTGTCGATCAACACCGCGACCGTTCGAAAGTCCAGCGGCGTCGAGCTGCCGCTGCCGCAGATCATCGAAGCCTGCGCCCGCCGCGGCATTCGTGCGATCTCTCCCTGGCGCGACCAGGTGGCGTCGGCGGGACTGGCGACGGTGTCGAAGCTGGTGCGGGACCATGGCCTGGCGCTCTCCGGCTACTGCCGCGGCGGCATGTTCCCGGCGATCGACCAGGCCGGCCGCCAGGCCGCGCGCGACGACAACCGGCGCGCGGTGGACGAAGCGCGGGAACTGGGAGCGGCCTGCCTGGTGCTGGTGGTGGGCGGCTTGCCCGGCGCCCTCGCCGGCCGGGCGGCGCACAAGGACATCGCTTTGTCGCGCAGCCAGGTCACCGACGGGATTGCCGAACTGCTGGAGTATTCGCGTTCAGCCCGGATGCCGCTGGCAATCGAGCCCTTGCATCCGATGTATGCGGCCGACCGCGCTTGCATCAACACGCTGGAACAGGCGCTCGACCTGTGCGAGCAACTCGACCCGCTAAGCACGGGTGCGGATGCGGGTGCGGATGGAACGACGCAGCCTGCGGCGCTGGGTGTCGCGGTCGATGTCTATCACGTGTGGTGGGATCCGAAGCTGCAGTCGCAGATCGAACGGGCCGGCCGTGCGCGCCAGATGGCGCTGCACGTCTGCGACTGGCTCACGCCAACGGTCGACCTGTTGAACGATCGCGGCATG
This sequence comes from Ramlibacter sp., assembly GCA_026785815.1. Taxonomy (GTDB): domain Bacteria; phylum Pseudomonadota; class Gammaproteobacteria; order Burkholderiales; family Burkholderiaceae_C; genus Ramlibacter. The sequence continues at coordinate 3,778 of JAJAZH010000240.1, forward strand.
ATGGGAGACGGAGTGATCGACATTGCGCGGATTCGCGGCTGGATGGAAGACAACGGCTTCGCCGGGTTCAGCGAAGTCGAGATCTTTTCCAGCGCCAACTGGTGGCAGCGCGAGCACGGCGAGGTGCTCGACACCTGCATCGCGCGCCACCGCAGCGCGGTCTAGATTGTCCAGGTTGGCCGGGAGTCGTTCCCGGCGTCCTTGGTGCCGCGCTCAGCCGACGTTGGAATGCACCTGCAGCCCCGGACGCACCGTGGTCGCGGGCTGGCGGGCCGGTGCGGTGCCGAATTCGATCTCACCGGAGAGCTGGCCGCCCTCTTCGATCACCACCTTGCCGTAACGGATCTTGCCGGTCACCTTGCCGGTGGAATAGATCACCAGTTTCTGGCGCACCGTCAGCGTGCCGTCGAACTCGCCGCGGATCTCCGCGATGTCGATCTCGGCCGAGCCCTTGAACGAGCCGCGCTCCGAAATCTGGATCACGCGCGAATCCATGGTCGCTTCGACCGAGCCTTCGACCACCAGCGTGTCGCAGTCGGTGATCTCCACGCCTTTGAGCTTGATGTTGGGACCCACCGTGAGCTTGCTCTCGGTTTCCTTCGCCACGGGGGCCGGCTGGTTCGCCGCAGTGGCTGCAGCAGCCGTGTTGGCAGCAGCGGCTAGCGTCGCAGCCTGGGCCGCGCCGAGCGCCGCGGCGTTGGGATTGAGCGGCCGCGGGTGAAAGGGATCTTCTTTCTTGTTGAAGAATGGTGTTGCCATGGCGAGTCCTCTGATTTGTTGAAGAGCTGCCGATGCTACGGACGACGCTCCTTACAAGTTCATCGGGTATCGCAAGTTCAGTAACCATTGGCGTTGTTGCGTATCGACCCAGCAAATCGCATTGCGTGACGTAAATCGCACTTGCAGCAACAACCTGCGCAGTCGCGCGGCGGAAATCAGTACGGATGCGATACGCGCAGGCCGCGGAACTTCAACACCGCAGTGCGGGACCGGACCAATTCCAGCACCACGCCGGGAGCGATCTCGCTGCCTTCGTTGAAGACCTGCCCGTTCACGATCAGCATGCGCTGGGCCACATTGTCCGAATACACACCGCCGCTGATCGACAACTTGGGAAAGGCCTGCTGCGCGTCGGCCGGCAGTTCGGCCACCGTGTAGATGCGCGACGAAGCAGTCGACGCGTCGGAAGCCACGGCCGGCGCCGCCGCCGTCGCTCCAGTTGAAGCTGCAGCGGACTGGAGCGGAGCCGGCGCAAGCGGGGCCGGGATCGAGGCCGGCGTTTCCCTCGCCGCAACGCGAGGAACTGGCGGCCGCGCCCCTTGCGTTGCAACAGTCGGCCGTGTTGCAACAGCCGCCGGCGCCACACCGACTGCCGGTGGGGCCGCAGGCAGCACCACCCCGCCCGGAGCCGCAGGCAGCACCACCCCGGCCTGGGCCGGGGGTGCAAGAACGACAGTCGAAGTCGAAGGCGATGGAGCTGCATTGGCTGGCGCTGCATTGGCTGGCGCGGAACTGCGCGCTGGCATCACCGCAGCTTGGTCGCTCAGCCACCAGACACCGGCCCCGGTCGCCAGGACCAGCGCGGCGGTCGCGACCGAGATCCAGACCCCTGGCCGGCGCGGATGACGCGAAGTGGGAAGCGCCGCGGGCTGCGCATGAATGCCACGCGCCGGGTTGCTGGCACGCTGGGCGTCGGCTTTGCGCAGGGCGTCGAGGATGTACGACATGGTCAGGGTGCGGTTTGCAGGCGCGGCTCGTCGATGCCGGCCACGCGATTGAGCTGCATGAAGGTCATGGGTCCGGGCCGGCCGTCGGCCGGCAGCCCTTGCGCCAGCTGGAACGCCAGCACGCGCGACTTCAGCGCAGCGTCGAGAGCCTGGCGGCCCACTGGGGGCACTGTGCCATCGAGAGTTGCCAGCTGCGCGGCAAGCCAGTCGAGGGCCGGGCCCCCATCGCGCTCTGCGATGCGATCGCTGTAGCCGGTCGGCGCGCGCCAGAGCGTGCTGAATTCGCCGCGCCAGCGCGCCGCCAGCGCCGGCAGCGTCACCGTCTGCTCGCTGCCGCCGGCCCGCAGAGTGACACTGTCGGCTGTCAACGCCGTCAGCACCGCATAGGAGGGTTTTCCGCCCTGGGCATCGAGCGTCACGATGCCGGGTCGGCCCAGCTGGCGGATCAGCGCCAAGCTCATGTCGCGGCTGAAGCAGTGCACCTGCTCGCGCCGCAGCGCCGTGCACGGTTCGCCGTCGGCGGGCGAAAGCTTCCATTCGCGGGCCAGCTCACGCCAGGCGCTGTCCGCATCCGCCAGCAGCACAGGTGCTGAAACCGCGGCGGAAGGCGCCCCACTACTGTTTCTGCTGGTAGCGGACGCGGTCGAAACCGCTGGCGCCGTTCTGGAAGGAATCGAAGCCGCCATTCTGGAAGGAATCGAAGCCGCCATTCTGGCGGCGGTCACCGGCCCCGCGGTAGTGATGCTGTTGTCTGCCACCGCACCGACGTTCGCAGCCGGCGCCCGCACCAGCGCCCACAAGACTGCGCCTGCCACCACACCCAGCGCTGTCGCGCCAGCCATGCGCCACCAGCCAGAGTGCCAGGTCGGCCCAGGCCGGCCGAACACTTCGGCGGCGGCCTGGTCCACCACCGGCCGATCGACTTGC
>JAJAZH010000241.1 GCA_026785815.1 Ramlibacter sp.
AGCTCGCAGGCCCGGTGCCGGCCGCAATGCTTGGCCCAGCGGCGCACCTGTCCCGACGGCACATACAGGTACACCGGCTTGGCCTGGGTCGGCGGAACGGTCCGGGTGGCGATCACTGGCTGGGGGTAAATGAGGGGCGGCGGGGGCGACCGGCCGATCTCGATGCGGCCGTAGACCCCTGGCCGAAGCGGACCACCGGCGGTGGTATTGGTGTACGCCGCTTGCGCCTGGCAGCAGGCGGCGACCAAGGTCAGCGCCACCATGACCGGCAGCCGAGTTGTTCTAATCATGGGCTCACTCCTGTCCATCGACATTTGTTGTAGCTGCTGAGCCTGACCCGGATTTGTAGGGAGAAGTCGGTCTGGTCGGCGAATAAATCCCGCCGACGTGTAGGAATGCTCTGACGAATGAAGATGCTCGCGCACTCGTTTGTGAGTGAGCGCTTCCGCGCTCTGGAGCAAGGCAACGGTGGCTGGTCAGCCGGCCGGATGGGTCGGATCGATCCAGGGCACCAGTTCGGGCTTTTCGACCGGCTCGATGTCCAGGTTGATCGCGACCGCTTCGCCGTCGCTGCGACAAAGGACGCACTCCAGCGCCTCGGTCGAACTGGCGTTGATTTCCTGGTGCGGCACGTAGGGCGGCACGTAGATGAAGTCGCCCGGCCCGCCCTCCGCGCAGAACTCGAGCCGCTCGCCCCAGCGCATGCGCGCCCGGCCCTTCACGATGTAGATCACACTTTCGAGGTGACCGTGGTGGTGGGCGCCGGTCTTGGCGTTGGCATGGATGGTGACGGTGCCGGCCCACAGCTTCTGGGCGCCAACCCGGGCGAAATTGATTGCTGCCTTGCGGTCCATGCCGGGCGTCTGGGCCGTGTTCGAATCGAGCTGGCCCCCTGAGATCACGCGCACGCCGTCGAACTTCCAGGGCCGTTGGGCGCTCGCGTGCTCCAGACTGCCGGAATCGGGGTGCTCATGCCAGCCGGACGGGTGGTCGTTGGTGCTCATGGGTTCGAGACTACACCAGCATCGCAGTCAGTCAAGCGCGCCGTAGACCAGCTGGCGAAACAGCGTGCGAAAGAAAATCCGCTGACCCGGCGCCTGCGTGAGCAGCATGGCGAACAGGTCCTCGGCCGGATCGACGAAGAACGAAGTGCCGCCGATCCCGGTCCAGAAATACATTCCGACCGAGCCGGCGTTCGGCGCCAGGCCGGCGTGCGTGCGCACCGCAAAACCGAGGCCGAAGCCATGGCCGGGCAACAGCATGTCGCCGTTCGCCGGGATGGCGCCCAGGTGGTCGGCGGTCATCCATTCAATGGTCTTGCGGGAAGCGAGCCGGACCCCATCGAGCGTGCCCCGGCTGCGCATCAGCTGCAGGAAGCGGGTGTAGTCGCCGGCCGTGGACAGCAGGCCACCGCCGCCCGATTCGAAGTGCGGGACTTCCCGGGCGTCCATCATCACCACCGGCTTGCCGCTGTCCGGATCCAGGGCGAACGGCTCGGCGATGCGGTGCTGCTGCGATGCTGGCACCGAAAACGCCGTGTCCTTCACCCCGAGCGGACCGAGGATGAACTGTTGCAGCAGCGCGCCCAGCGACTGGCCGCTCACCACTTCGAGCAGCGCGCCGAGCACGTCGGTGGCGCGGCTGTACTGCCAGCAGCTGCCGGGCTGGTTTTCCAGCGGCACCGATGCCAGCACGCTGCAGAATTCGGCGTTGCTGCGATTGCGCGCGGCGATGTCGACCTCACCGTACTGCTTGTGCACCGCGCTGTCGCCGAGAAATTCATAAGTGAAGCCGGCGGTGTGGCGCAGCAGGTCGTGCACCGTGGCATCGCGCTGGACCGCAACCAGCTGCCGGCCTGCGTCCTGCGCCACCCGCATGTTCGAGGCGGCGAATTGCGGCAGGTACTTCGCGACCGGATCGATCAGCTGCAGCCGGCCCTGCTCCACCAGCATCAGGGTCGCCAGCGACACGATCGGCTTGGTCATCGAATAAATGCGGAAGATCGAGTCCGGCTGCATCGGCGTGCCGGCCGCCGGATCCTGCTGGCCGAGGGCGGCGAACAGCTCGGTCCGGCCGCCGACCGAGACCAGTGCCACGGCCCCGGGAATGCGGCCTCGGTCGATGTGCTCTTGCAGCACCGACTGCATGCGGGCAGCCGTTTGCAGATTCAGGCTCGCCATCAGCCGTACCGCCGGCGTGCCAGTTCCGCCCCGGCGCCCAGCGCCTGCAGCTTCCTGAGCGCGACCTCACGGTCCATCGGCGCCAGGCCGCAGTTGGTGCATGGAAACAGCCGGTGTTTCGGCACGAACTGCAACGCCCGTCCGATGGTGTCGGCCACCTGTTCGGCGGTCTCGATGGTGTCGCTGGCAACGTCGATCACGCCCACCATCACGTCCTTGCCCTCCAGCAACCGCATCAGGTCGGGCGGCACGTGCGAGTGGTAGCACTCCAGGCTGACCCGGTCGATGCTGCTTTTCGCCAGCGCCGGAAACACTTGCTCGTACTGGCGCCACTCATCGCCCAGTTTTTCCTTCCAGTCGTTGTTGGCCTTGATGCCATAGCCGTAGCAGATGTGGACGGCGGTAGTGCAGGTCAGCCCCCGTGCGGCGCGCTCCAGAGCTTTCACACCCCAGTCCGCCGCGTCGTTCATGTACACGTTGAAGG
>JAJAZH010000242.1 GCA_026785815.1 Ramlibacter sp.
ACCACCGCATTGCAGCGCCGCGGTGACCGTATTGAAAGTCGCGCCGCGCACGGTGGCGTTGTCGTGTTCTGCTACTACCAGGGATGTCATGAATCACTCCTTCGGTTGTCTCGGCGGGCTCGCCCGGTTTCGTCTGTCATCGCGGGCTCGACCCGCCTGCCCTTGTCATTGCGGGCTCGACCCGCCTGCCTTTGTCACTGCGGGCTCGACCCGCCTGCCCTTGTCATTGCGGGCTCGACCCGCCTGCCCTTGTCATTGCGGGCTCGACCCGCAATCCACGGACGTGGATCCCGGCCTGCGCCGGGATGACACCTGAGTGGATCCCGGCCTGCGCCGGGATGACACGTTTAACTGGATCCCGGCCTGCGCCGGGATGATTTGAGCGCACGCTCAAATCACTTTCGCTTCGTTCTTGAGCTTGGCCACCAGGGTCGCGACGTCGGGGACCTTGATGCCGGCCGAACGCTTGGGCGGCTCGACCACCTTGAGCGTCTTCAGGTGCGCCTTCACGTCGACGCCGAGGTCGGCCGGCTTGAAGATCTCCATCTGCTTTTTCTTGGCCTTCATGATGTTGGGCAAGGTCACGTAGCGCGGCTCGTTCAGACGCAGGTCGGTGGTGATGACCGCCGGCAGGTCGATCGAGAGCGTCTCCAGGCCGCCATCGACTTCGCGCGTGACGCGCGCCTTGCCCGGGGCGCCTGCGCCGCTTCCCGCCTCGATTTCGACCTTCGAGGCGAAAGTGGCTTGCGGCAGGTCGCACAGCGCGGCCAGCATCTGGCCGGTCTGGTTGCAATCGTCGTCGATCGCCTGCTTGCCCAGGATGACGAGGCCCGGTTGCTCCTTGTCGACCAGCGCCTTGAGCAACTTGGCGACGGCCAGCGGCTGCAATTCTTCGGTGGTTTCCACCAGGATCGCGCGATCGGCGCCGATCGCCATCGCGGTGCGCAAGGTCTCCTGGCACTGGGTCACGCCGCAGGAAACCGCGATCACCTCGGTGACCGCGCCCTTCTCCCGCAACCGCACCGCCTCTTCGACAGCGATCTCGTCGAACGGGTTCATGCTCATCTTCACATTGGCGATGTCGACACCCGTGTTGTCGGATTTGACCCGGACCTTGACGTTGTAATCGACCACGCGCTTGACCGGCACCAGGACCTTCATGCTTGACTCCAGAGAGGGTTGTTTCGACCTTGACCTCGACGCAAGATTCTATGCGGCGCCGTCTCGCACAGCACCCGCGCCAGAGTCCATCCACAGGGCTCTGGAACAAAATAGAACGACCGTTCGTTTTTTATTATATGACGCGCCCGGGTAAGTCAGGACGAGCGATCCGGCTGCCCAGCCTTAAAGTCGAAGCCAGCAAGCAACACCCAGGAGTCCAGCCGATGACACGCATCCGTTTCACCCTCGCCGCCGCGCTCGCGCTGGTCGCGCCGCTGGCCGCGGCCCAGACCGTGCTGACGGTCTCGACCTGGTTGCCGCCGACTCACGGCATGAGCATGGCGCAAAAGGAGTGGTGCGACCTGCTGGAGAAGAACACCACCGGCAAGATGAAGTGCAACATCCTGCCGCGCGGCGTCTCCAACCCGCCGGGCACTTACGACGCCATCAAGAACGGCCTGGCCGACATTTCGTTCACCGTCCACGGCTACACGCCCGGCCGCTTCGTCTACACCCAGATGGCGGAATTCCCTTTCCTGGGCAACACGTCGGAGCCGATTTCGGTGGCCTTCAACCGGGTCGCCAGCCGGCGGCCGGAGTTCATGGCCGAACACCAGGGCGTGAAGGTCATCACCTTCTTCACCCACGGCCCTGGCATCGTGTTCAACACCAAGCGGGCGATCACCCGGGCCGAGGAACTGCAGGGCCTGAAGTTCCGGGTCGGCGGCGGCATGGTCAACGAGATCACCAAGACGCTCAACATGAACGTCACGCTCAAGCCAGCGCCCGATTCGTATGAACTGTTCGCTGGCGGCGTGATGGACGGGACGCTGTTCCCGGCCGAATCGACCGAGTCGTTCAAGATCGACAAGATCATCAAGCACGCCACCACCTTCCCTGGCGGCCTGTACAACACCAGCTTTGTGTTCCTGATGAACCAGGCCCGCTACGACAAGCTCACGGCCGACGAGAAGAAAGCTGTCGACGCGATCTCGGGCGAGCCGGCGGCGCGCCTCTTCGGCCGCGCCTGGGACCGGGTCGACCTGCGCGCCACTGCGCTGATGCAGGCCAACGGCGTGCAGATCACCAAGGCCGATCAGAAGTTCATCGCCGAGGTCAAGAGCCGCACCGCACCGCTGGAACAGAAGTGGGTCAGCGACGCCGCGGCCAAGGGTCTGAAAGAGCCGGCCAAGGCGCTGGCCGAGTTCCGCTCCGAAATCGCGAAGCTGGAAAAATAGAGCACCTGGTCCCGACACCGGCGCGGCCTCATCGACAATGGGGACCGCGCTTTTTCATGCCCGACGAACAACCACTTGAAGAAACTTCTCGAACTCCTTAGCGGCCTGCTTTCGGCGCTGGCGCTGTTCTCGATCATGGCGCTGACCTTCTCCGATGTGGTTGGCCGCAAGCTGCTGGACAACTCGATCCCCGGCTCGCTGGAACTGACCGAACTGCTGATGGTGGTCGTCATCTTCGGCGCGCTGCCGCTGGTCTCCCTGCGCGGCGAACACGTCGAGTTCGACTCGCTGGACAACTACCTGCCGGCCGGCCTGCAGCGCGTGCAGCGGGCGGTCGTGAACTTCGGCTGCGCTCTGGCGCTACTGGCCCTGGGCTGGCTGATGTGGAAGACCGGCAACCAGTTCCTGGAAACCGGCGAGACCACGGCGCAGCTCAAGTTCCTCAAGGCGCCGTTCGTCTACCTGATGGGCGTGATGTGCGCCGTGACCGGCCTGGTGCATCTGGCGCTGACGCTTCGCCCGCCGCGAGCGCTGGCCGAGGGCGACGGGGCGGCGCTGTGACCGCTGCACTGCTCGGATTCGCCGCGATCTTCGCGCTGGCACTGCTGCGCGTGCCGCTGGCGTTTGCCATGGGCGCGGTCGGCATCGCCGGCATCGGCCTGACCCGCGGCTGGCAGCCGGCGCTCGCGAGCACCGCGCAGGTGGTCTACGAAACCGGCTTCGCCTACACGCTGTCGGTGATCCCGCTGTTCATCCTGATGGGCAACTTCGTGGCCCGCGCCGGCCTGGCCCACGAGTTGTTCGAAGCCGCCTACGCCTTCATCGGCCACGTGCGCGGCGGCCTGGCGCACGCCACCATCGCGGCCTGTGCCGGCTTCGGCGCGATCTGCGGCTCGTCGATCGCCACCGCGGCCACCATGAGCAAGGTCGCCTATCCGTCGATGAAGAAGATGGGTTACAGCGACTCGCTGGCCACCGGCGTGATGGCGGCCGGCGGCACGCTGGGCATCATGATCCCGCCGTCGACCATCATGGTGATCTACGGGATCATCACCGAGACCAACATCGGCAAGCTGTTCGCCGCCGGTGTCATCCCCGGCCTGCTCACGGCGGCGCTGCTGATGGGCGCGGTGTCGCTGATGACGCTGCGCGACCCGGAACACGCGCCCCCCGGCAAGCGCTCCACCTGGCCGGAGCGCTTGCGCGCGCTGCGTGGCATCTGGGGCGTGGTGCTGCTGGTGGTGGTGGTGCTGGGCGGAATCTACGGCGGTTTCTTCACTGCCACCGAAGGCGCCGGCTTCGGTGCTGCCGGCGCCTTCCTGTTCGCGCTGGCGCGCCGGCGGCTGACGTGGTCGGTGCTGTTCCAGGTGCTGGTCGAATCGGCGCGCACCACCGCCATGCTGTTCTCGCTGCTGATCGCAGCGACGATCTTCGCCAACTTCGTCAACTTCACCACCATGCCGGGCGACCTGAAGGAATGGATCACGCACCTCGGACTGTCGCCGATCATGATCATCACCGCGATGATGCTGATCTACGTGGTGCTCGGCACCGTGATGGAGGAGCTGACGATGGTGCTGCTCACCATCCCGCTGTTCTTCCCGATCGTGACCTCGCTCGGCTTCGACCCGGTCTGGTTCGGCGTGCTGATCGTGATGATCGTGCAGATCGGCCTGATCTCGCCGCCGGTCGGCATGAACCTGTTCGTGCTCAACTCGTTGCTGCCCGGCGTCGGCCTGGGCCAGATCTTCCGCGGCTGCTGGCCGTTCGTGCTGGTGATGATCGTGATGCTCGGCGTGCTGATCGCTTTTCCGCAGCTCAGCTTGTGGCTGCCGTCGCTGATGAAGTAGCGTCAGCCGGGGTCGCCGACGAGGGTGAACGGGGCCCAGTAGTAAGGATGGCGATACTTCGGTTGCTGGAGCAGCCTGACCTGGGCCTCCTGCATTGCGTCAACCAGGCTTCGCGTCTTCCATCCGGTGTGGAAATCCGTCATCAGCAGCTCGGTCGCGTCGTCGTCGACGGGCCAGAGCGAGACCAGCGCACTTCGTGCCCCGGCGGCGAACAGCGCGCGTTTGAAGCCCATGAACTCGTCGCCCTGCGCCACGACGCCCAATCCGCTGTTGCACGCAGAAAGAGCAACCAGCCGCGCTTGCGACAAATCGAGGGCGGCCAGTTCCCGGGCCTCCATATCGGATGACATGGCGGCGGCTGTGCCGAGCGTCCCCTGCGTCGCGAGTTTGATCAAGGAGAACATCGGGTCGATGGGATCGATCACTGCATGGGCCGCAACGTGCACGATCTCGGCTCCTGGCGCTATTTCGGTCAACCGGACTTTGCTCGCCTCTTTTTTCAGGGAGACAACAGCTTGCGGATAGAGACCAACGAGCGCCTTGACCTCGCGCTCGGACCCGGGCAAATCCCATTCCGGGCGTCCCAGGTCCGGGTTGCCCACCGCGACAAGCCGCTTCAACGCCGGGCTGGGGGCCGAGACATCCAGGAGGCTGGCTGACAGGGACGTCCCCACCGCGTTCGTTTCGATCAACCATTGCTTCCCATCATGCAGCGCCTGGAAAGGCAGGAGATGCAACGAACGGTGCGGCACAAAAATCAGCCGGGCGGATTTCGGCAGATTCAATGGAGCGACCAGAACAGCGTGCAACGCTACGGCCTGGCTCACAACCGTCGCATCTTCCCGCTCGATCGCCGATCTGAACTTCGTCACATCGCCCAACAGCACGCCAGCGGCTCGCGGAAGGGTGATCATGCGGACGGCATCGCTCGTGACCACCCAGGCAATGAGTTTCGACGGCAACTGGTGGTACACCACCATGGCATGGCTGGGGGAGAGCCTCGCCCGCATCCCGGAAGCGGTGCGAGGCTGGCCGGCCTTGACGACTCCGCCACCCGCGATTTTCGCTTGCAGATCGAGCATCACGCGGGCCCGTCCGGCCTCGCTCGCGGCCAAGGCGCGCTCGGCCTCCCCGCGCGACGCATAGAAATCCACAGCTTCATCGAACACCGCCTGCAGGTTTCCGTACAGGGCCGTGCGCATTTCAAAACTGTGGAAACTTCGACGCAGGGTCTCGAGGCTCGCCAGTGCCTGTGTCAGCTGTTCGGACGCGGCTTCTGGTTCACCCGCCAGCCGCAACGCCCGCACCAGGCCGAGCCGGATCATCACAACCTGGTAGGGATCCTTGGCATCAGCTGTGGACAGTGCCAGGTTGAAGAATATTTTTGCGGCAACCGGATCCTTGCGTGCCAAGGCAGTTTCGCCCGCAATGCGCGCCGCCCCGGTCCGCACGAGCGGCTCACGGCTATCCACCAGCTTGCGCACGGCTTCATCGGCCTGCGCCAGCTGGCCAGAGCGCAACAGGAGCGAGGCCCGCGCCATCTCCACTTCGGACCTGGCGAAACCCGCCCCGAATCCGGGAAGCGCACTCAACCCCGCGTCGATCTCGGCAAGAGCCTGCGGATGGCGTCCTTGCTCGCTCAGCGCCAAGGCACGGATGCGGTGGGCGTTGGCCTTGATCACCTGCACGTCGCTGTGGACGGAGTTGTCGTAGCCCCCGGCAATGGCGGCGAGCGTGCGGTCGGCCCAGCCGCTGGCCGTGGCATGGTCCCCGGCGTAGCTGTAGGCGTTGGCGATATCGCGGGTGGCCCAGATGATGGGCGCGCCACGATTGCCGTGAAGGCTCTCCCCGAGGTAAAGCGCCTTGGCCGCCACGCGAATCGCCTGGCGAAACTCGCCGCGTTGCGAGAGTGCGATCGATGCGCTGCAATAG
>JAJAZH010000243.1 GCA_026785815.1 Ramlibacter sp.
ATCGAGGTCCAAAAAAAAGTGGCGGAGCTGCTGGGCCTGCCGCTGGCGCCCAACGACGATGGGCAGTGACCGCAGCGCTCGTCGACTGCCTGCCGGCCCGCGGCATGGTGAGCGCAGTCTGCAGCGCGATGGGCGTCTCGCGCGCCCCAACCAGGTCTGGTCCTGGGACATCACAAAGCTGATGGGGCCCGCCAAATGGTCCTACTTCTACCTCTACGTCATTCTCGACATCTTCAGCCGCCGCGTGGTCGGCTGGTGCATCGCCGATGTCGAAAGTGCCGCCCTCTTCAAGCCGTTGCTGAAGGACGCTCTCGCCCAGCACCAGATCGCACCCGGCCAACTCACCCTGCATGCCGATCGCGGCGCGCCCATGAAGGCCAAGGCCACCGCCTTCCTGCTCGCCGATCTGGGCGTCACCTGCGGATTCCGACGTAAGCTGCCCACCTATTCCAATCTGATGCCGCCCAGCGTTCTGACGTGATGGCGCCCACCGTTCCGATCTCAAGCCGCCCACCATTCTGACGATGCCGCCCACCCTGTTTGGGTAGCGGGCATTCGGGGAAAGGGTTGTCTCGCGGGTCAGCAATGACCTGGCCTCCAGTGCCGCCATCGCAATCGATGGAGGGGTGGGATGCCGACACAGAGGCTATCCATGCGGCGTATCAAGCAGTTGCTGACAATGCGCTTCGGCGCCGGGGCGAGTACCCGGGAGATCGCGCGCGATCTGGGCGTGGCACCGAGCACGGTGCGAGAGTACCTGGGCCGAGCGGCCGCGGCGGGGATTGGCTGGCCGTTGGCGGCAGACGTCACCGACGAGAGCCTGATGGCGCGGCTGTTCGTCAACGCGGGCGTGCGCGCCGGGGCGCGGTATCACGCTGAGCCTGACTGGGCGGCCCTGGTGCGCGAGCTCAAGCGGCCCGGGGTGAACCTGGTGGTGCTCTGGGAGGAGTACCGGGCTATCCACCCGCAGGGCTATGCCTACAGCCGGTTTTGCCAGCTGTTCCGCGAGTTCGAGCGGCGCTTGTCACCAACAATGCGCCAGCAGCACGCGGCCGGACACAAGGCGTTCGTGGATTATTCCGGCAAGCTGGTGCCGATCACCGACCCGGTTACGGGCGCGGTGCGCACGGCGGAGATCTTCGTCGCCGTGCTTGGCGCCTCCAGCCTGACCTATGCCGAGGCGAGCTGGACGCAGACGCTGCCGGACTGGATTGGTGCCCACCTGCGCATGTTCCGGTTTTGGGGCGTGGTGCCGCGGCTGTTGGTGCCGGACAACCTCAAGAGCGCGGTGCACAAGGCGTCGTTCTACGACCCGGAGGTGAACCGCAGCTACGGCGCGATGGCGTCGCACTATGGCGTCGGCATCCTGCCTGCCCGGCCGAAGCGCCCGCGCGACAAGGCCGCCGTTGAGGCAGGGGTGCGGTTCGCCCAGTCCTACATCATCGGCCGCCTGCGCCACGTGACGTTCTTTTCCCTGGCCGAGTGCAACGCCGCCATCGCCGTGGCTGTGGAGCGCATGAACAACCGCGAGATGCGCCGCATCGGCATGAGCCGCCGCCAGCTGTTCGAGGCGATCGAGCGTCCGGTGATGCGAGCGCTGCCGCAGGACGATTTCGAGTATGCCGAGTGGCATCTGGCCCGTGTCGGCATCGACTACCACGTCGAGGTGCAGGGATTTTTCTACTCGGTGCCGCATGCGCTGATCCGCGAGCAGGTCGACACCCGCGCCACGCAGCGCACGATCGAGGTGTTCCACCGCGGCAAGCGCGTAGCAGCGCACGCCCGGCGCCATGGCGGCCCACGTCACGGCACCCAGACAGAGCACATGCCGAGCGCGCATCGGCGCTATGCCGAGTGGACGCCGGAGCGCCTGCAACGTGACGCGCGCGGCATCGGCCCCGCCACGGAGGCGCTGATCATCGCCGTGATGGCCCGGCGGCCGCATCCAGAGCAGGGGTTTCGCACCTGCCTGGGCATCCTGCGGCTGTTCCGTGGTCTGGACGCTGTCCAGGTGGAGGCGGCCAGCACCCGCGCGGTCGAGATCGGCGCGCTGTCCTGCGGCTCTGTGGCCTCGATCCTCAAGCACCGGCTTGACCGAACGTCGCCGGCCACGGCGCCCGCGGAGGGTGCGCCGCTGCTGCACGACAACATCCGCGGTTCTGACTACTACCATTAGGAGACTGACATTGCTCACACATCCAACGCTCGACCTGCTGGCAGACCTCGGGCTGCAGGGCATGGCCAAGGGCTTCCGCGACCTGGCGGACAACCCGGAGGCGGCCGGTCTCAGCCACGCTGAGTGGCTCGGCATCCTGCTCGAACGCGAGAGCACGCTGCGCCAGCAGAAGCGGTTCGAAAGCCGGGCCAAGGCTGCCAAGCTGCGCCACCTGGCCGCGGTCGAGGACGTCGACTACCGCACGCCTCGCGGCCTGGATCGGGCGATGTTCCTGAAGCTCACGAGCTGCGACTGGGTCCGCGAGCGGCGGCATTGCTTGCTGACCGGGCCATCGGGCGTCGGCAAGTCGTGGCTGGCCTGCGCGCTTGGCCACAAGGCGTGCAGGGAGAACCTGTCGGTGTTCTACCAGCGGGTGCCGCGGCTGTTTGCCGCACTCGCCCTGGCGCGCGGCGACGGTCGATATGCCCGGCTGCTGAAGCAACTCGCCCGGGTCGATCTGCTGATCCTGGACGATTGGGGACCCGAGCCGCTGATCGCCGAACAGCAGCGCGACCTGCTGGAGATCGTCGAAGATCGCTACAATGCCGGGTCTCTGATCATCACCAGCCAGGTGCCAGTCGACCGCTGGCACGACATCGTCGGCAACCCGACCCTGGCCGACGCCATCCTGGACCGGTTCATCCACAACGCCCATCGCATCGAGCTGAAAGGAGAAAGCCTGCGCAAGCAGCGGGCCGTTGCTTGACCCCGGCTGTGCCACCATGACATGACCAAAACCGACCTGCGAGACGACACCCACCCGGGCGCGATCAGATCGGAATGGTGGGCGGCATCAGATTAGAATGGTGCGCGGATGAGGGTTGGAATACCCGGGCGGCATCGTTGGAATACGCATATGATGCTGTAAAGCCTGACAGGATCAGCGGCCTGAAGTATTCACTCGGCCTTGCACAAATGCTGCTCGCCAGCGAACTAACGGAAATCCGTAATGAGGCGGCGAATGGCCACCGGCTAACTCGCATCCTGAAGCAATCTTATGGCTGCTATTACGTCAGCTTGTTTGCCAAGGGCTTTGGCCACGGCATTGCC
>JAJAZH010000244.1 GCA_026785815.1 Ramlibacter sp.
CCAGCAGCAGCGCGCAACCCGGATGATCATGCAGGTGCACGACGAACTGGTGTTCGAGGTGCCCGAGGGGGAAGTCGACTGGCTCCGGACCGAGATCCCGCGCCTGATGGCCGGCGTCGCCGAGCTGAAGGTGCCGCTGCTGGCCGAGATCGGCGTCGGCGACAACTGGGACCAGGCGCACTAGCAAGCTGCTGCTGGACATTTCAGGCCACGCCGGTCGCTGGAGAAATCTGACTCTCAGATGAGCCGCCGACGCACGGTTGGCAGACGGTCGGAAGACGGCCGGCGTGTCAGCTGCAGCGCACCGCAGTCACCTTGCCGCTCGCGTCGACGTCCAGATTCAGGCGCTCGGCACTGAACTCCATCGTCACCACCTGGCCGGGACGCAGCGTGCGCACGACGCGTGCGCCTGAGCGCGCGCGGGCTTGCTCCTGCAACGCCACATCGACAGTCCGTCCGACCGCGAACTGCGCATCCGCGGCATTGCAGATGGCGCCCGGTCCGGGGGAAGGCGAAGTGCCGGACGCCGGCACGCCGGCACAGGCGGCAAGTAGCAGCAGCAGCGTCAGCGTCAGCAAACGCGTGTGGGTTTTCATCGATGATCCTTTCGGGGCAGTCTACTCAGGCGCCACTGCCGCGCATGTAGGAATCAGCGCACGCGTTTGCAAGCGAAAGCCTCAGATGGACCGCAGTTCGGCTCACTAGACTTGCCTGCTTGCCCTGGAGATTCGTTTGATCCTTCCCAATGAAATGCCCGCCGCCGGAATGACGCGGCGAGAAGTTCTGTGCGCGGCCACGGCCGTGGCAGCCGGCCCGGCAGCCCTTCAACAAGCCTCAGCCCAAACCAGCACCGCGACGCCACCGACAGCGACCGAAAAACCGCCCCAGTTGCTCAGCACGCAACTCACCGTCAATGGTGTCGTGCATCAGCTGACGACCGATTCACGCACCAGCTTGCTCGACGCCCTGCGCGAGCGGCTGGGGCTGATCGGCACCAAAAAGGGCTGCGACCACGGCCAGTGCGGTGCCTGCACGGTGTTGGTTGATGGCCGTCGCATCAATTCCTGCCTGACCCTGGCGGCGATGCATGACGGTCAGGCAATCACCACCATCGAGGGCCTGGCAACCGGACAGCAGTTGCATCCTCTGCAGCAAGCCTTTCTCAAGCACGACGGCTTCCAGTGCGGCTATTGCACACCCGGCCAGATCTGCTCCGCCGCCGGCATGCTGGCGGAGGCCAAGGCCGGCATGCCCAGCCATGTCACCGCGAATCTGCAACAGCAGCAGCTGCTGCTTTCGGCAGAAGAGATCAGGGAGCGCATGAGCGGCAACATCTGTCGCTGCAGTGCGTATCCGAACATCGTCGCGGCCATCAGCGAAGTCGCCGGGGCCCGGTCATGAAGGCATTCAGCTACGAGCGGGCCACCACTCCCGAGGCGGCCGCGCGCGCCGTCGCCGCGCAGCCAGGCGCCCGCTTTATCGCCGGCGGCACCAACCTACTGGACCTGATGAAGCTGCAGGTCGAGACGCCGGGTCACCTGGTCGATGTCAACCGGATCGGGCTGGACCAGATCGAAGAAATCCAGGGCGGCGGCCTGCGGATCGGCGCGCTGGTGCGCAACAGCGACCTGGCGGCCGATCTGCGGGTGCGTCAGCGCTACCCCGTGCTCAGCCGCGCGCTGCTGTCAGGTGCTTCCGGACAGCTGCGCAACAAGGCCACCACGGGCGGCAACCTGCTGCAACGGACCCGCTGCTACTACTTCTACGACATCACGAAGCCCTGCAACAAACGGCTGCCGGGTTCCGGCTGCTCGGCCATCGGCGGCTTCAACCGGATGCATGCGGTGGTCGGCGCCAGCGACCAGTGCATCGCAGTGCATCCCTCCGACATGGCGGTGGCGATGCGGGTACTCGATGCCCAGGTGGAGACGGTGTCGGCGCAGGGCGCGCGCAGGGTCATCCCCATCGCCGACTTTCACCGCTTGCCGGGGACCACTCCACAGATCGAAACCAGCCTGCAGGCCGGCGAATTCATCACCGCGGTGACACTGCCGCCGGCGCCGCCCGGCGTGCAGCTTTACCGCAAGGTCAGGGACCGCGCTTCCTATGCGTTCGCCACGGTGTCGGTGGCCGCCATCGTCGACGCCCACGGTGGCACGGTGCACAGCGCCCGCCTGGCGTTCGGCGGCCTGGCGCATCAGCCCTGGCGGGTGCTTGCGGCCGAGGCATTGCTCACCAATGCCCGAATCGATGCGGCGGCCTTCAATGCCGCTGGCGACGCAGTGCTACGCGGCGCGCGCGGCCAGGGCCACAACGATTTCAAGATCCCGCTCACCAGGCGCGTGCTGTCCGGTGTGCTCGCCGAAGCCACCCGCAGCGCCTGAGGAAGACACGATGGAAATGAACCAGCCCGCTGGGCCCAATGCGATCGACGAGAACCGGCACGGAATGATCGGCTGGCCGATGGACCGGGTCGATGGACGCCTGAAGGTCACCGGCCAGGCGCCTTACGCTTACGAAGTGAAAGAAGCGGCCAGGCCGGCGTATGGCTACCTGGTCGAGGCGAGCATCGCCCGCGGCCGGATTTCTGCCATCGATAGCGGCGCGGCTGAGCGCGCGCCGGGTGTCCTGCTGGTGATGACGCACCGCAACGCGCCCAAGCAGGCGGCGTTCGGCCCGATCGACATGAAAGACCGCTTCGCGCGGGCCAAACCGCACCTCAACGATACCCGGATCGAGCATTACGGCGAGCCGGTGGCCTTCGTGGTGGCGGAGAGCTTCGAGCAGGCGCGCGCCGCAGCCGGCCTGGTCCGCGTCAGCTACGCCGCCGACAAGGGCGAGTACGAGCTCAAGCTGAACCTCGCCAAAGCGGAAAAGCCCAAGGGCGGCGGCGGCAAGGAACCCGATACCCAGGTCGGCGACTTCGAAGGCGCGTTCGCGGCCGCACCGGTCAAGCTCGATGCGCGTTACACCACGCCGTTCCACATCGCCGCGCCGATGGAGCCGCACGCCAGCGTGGCCTGGTGGGAGGGCGACCGCGTCGTCATCCACTGCGCGTCGCAGCTGCTCGAGAGCGCGCAGAAATGCGTCGCCAACACGCTGCAGATTCCGCCAGAGAAGGTTCGCATCGTCAGCCGCTATGTCGGCGGTGGTTTCGGTAACAAGCTGCCGATCTACGGCGATACCATCCTGGCCGCGCTGGCTTCGCGCGAGCTCAAGCGCCCGGTCAAGTGTGCGCTGACGCGCCAGCAGATGTTCCACGTCACGACCCACCGCTCCGACACGGTGCAACGGCTGCGCATCGGCGCCACCCGCGAGGGCGTGATCACCGCAATCGGCCATGAAGCCTGGTCGCACAGCGCCCGCTTCGACAACTTCTATGAGACCTCGGCCGAGTGCACGCGCTCGCTGTATGCAGGCGCCAACCGCATGACCCGCCATCGCAGCGTGGCGCTGGACCTGCCGGTGTCAGACTCGACCCGGGCGCCGGGCGAGGCGGTGGGGATGCTGGCGCTCGAAGGCGCGATGGACGAACTGGCGCACCAGCTCCAGATCGACCCGATCGCGCTGCGCATGCGCAACGAGCCGAAGCTCGATCCGGAGCAGAACGTTCCGTACTCGACGCGGCAGCTGGTCGCCTGCATGGAGGACGGGGCCAGGCGCTTCGGCTGGAACCGGCGCCAGGCCCGGCCCGGCCAGGTCCGCGAGGGCCGGTGGCTGATCGGAATCGGCATGTCGGCCGCGATCCGCGGCAACCTGCTGCAGCCGGCCAAGTGCAAGCTGCAGCTGGGCGGCGACGGCGTCCTGACGGCCCGCATGTCGATGACCGACATCGGCACCGGCAGCTACACCGTGTTCACCCAGATCGCCGCCGAGATGATGGGCCTGCCGCCGGACAAGGTGCGGATGCTGCTGGGCGACAGCGACTTTCCGGAAACCTCTGGCTCGGGCGGCTCCTGGGGCGCGGCGAGCTCCGGTTCCGCGGTCTACCTGGCCTGCGAGCAGCTGCGCGCCAAGCTGGCGCAATCCGCAGGTATCGACCCGGCGCAGGCCGTGTTTGCCGAGGGCAAGATCACTGGCGGCGGCAAGACGGCGACGCTCGCCGGCTTGGCCGGGGCCGCAGGTGTCGAAGCCGAAGGGGAGATCAAGCCCGGCGAAATGGACAAGAAATTTTCGCAGAACGGTTTCGGCGCGAACTTTGCCGAAGTGGCGGTCGACACCGAGTCCGGCGAGATCCGGCTGCGGCGCATGCTGGGCGTGTTCGCGGCGGGCCGGATCCTCAACGCCAAGCTGGCGCGCTCGCAGGCCATCGGCGGAATGATCTGGGGCGTCGGTTCGGCACTGCATGAAGAAGCCGTGGTCGATCCCCGCTACGGCCACTTCGTCAACCACGACCTGGCCGAATACCACGTGCCGGTGCACGCGGACGTTCCGGCCATCGACGCCATCTTCCTGCCCGAGGTCGACGACAAGACCAACCCGCTGAAGATCAAGGGCGTCGGCGAGCTGGGCATCAGCGGTGCGGGGGCGGCGATCGCGAATGCGGTATTCAACGCCTGCGGCGTGCGGATTCGCGACTATCCGTTGACGCTGGACAAGGTGCTCGCCGGGCTGGCATCCCGGGCCTGAGCGGAAACCGGGCGGCGGGATCCAGCCGGGGCTCAGGATCGCCGTCCCCGCGTCACTTCTTCTCGGACCAGAGCTGGCCGCCGGTGGCCCAGTCGCTGCGCTTGATGTCGTACAGCACGACATCGACCGAATCCGGCTTGCCGCCCAGGGTCTCGACCACTGCCTCGGTCAAGGCCTTGACCAGGTTCTTTTTCTGCTCGGGCGTGCGCCCTTCCATCAGTTCTACGCGGATTGTCGGCATGCTGGCTCCTGAGTGTGGAAG
>JAJAZH010000245.1 GCA_026785815.1 Ramlibacter sp.
CACCTGCACCGGCACCTGCGCCCGCACCTGCACCGGCACCGGCACCTGCGCCCGCACCTGCACCCGCACCTGCACCCGCACCCGTGACATCACCGACCGTGGACCGCATCGTGGCCTTGTTGCGGGACGAGGAGAGCCGCGACAACGTGGTTCGCGCTGTGGCGGAACAGCAATCCGTGGTGACGCAGTTCGTGTCGCTGCTGTTGCAGGAAGAAAAGCGGCAGTCCGAGGACGGCAAAAAGGATTCGGCGATTACCTTCACCGACACCCAATGCAAGCCCTGACGGGCTGTCGTCGCGGCGGCTAGAACCGCGGCAGCTCGGGGTGGGCGATCTGCCCGCCCCGCACCAGCATCTTTCCGTACTCGGCGCAGCGATTCAGCGTCGGGATCACCTTGCCCGGATTGAGCAGGCCCTTCGGATCGAACGCGCGCTTGACGCCGAACATCTGCTCGTTCTCGGCGCCGCTGAACTGCACGCACATCGAGTTGAGTTTCTCGATGCCGACGCCATGCTCGCCCGTCACCGTTCCGCCCATCGCGACGCTGGTCTCCAGGATCTCGGCGCCGAACAGCTCGGCCCGGTGCAACTGGTCGGCATCGTTGGCATCGAACAGGATCAGCGGATGCAGGTTGCCATCGCCGGCATGGAACACATTGGCGCAGCGCAACCGGTACTTGATTTCCATCTGCTGGATCGCCAGCAGGATGTCGGCCAGGCGCTTGCGCGGGATGGTCGAATCCATGCACATGTAGTCGGGACTCATGCGGCCGGAAGCCGGAAAGGCATTCTTGCGGCCGCTCCAGAAGCGCAGCCGCTCGTCTTCGTCGCGGCTGACGGCGATCGCCGTCGCCCCGGCCGATCGCAGCACCTCGGTCATGCGGTCGATTTCCTCCTGCACTTCTTCCGGCGTGCCGTCGCTTTCGCACAGCAGGATGGCCTCGGCCGTGAGGTCGTAACCGGCGTGGACGAAATCTTCCACCGCCGCCGTCATCGGCTTGTCCATCATCTCCAGACCGGCCGGGATGATGCCGGCGGCGATCGTGGCCGCCACTGCGTCGCCAGCCTTGCGCAGGTCGTCGAAGCTGGCCATGATGCAGCGCGCCAGCTGCGGTTGCGGCACCAGCTTCACCGTGACCTCGGTGGTGATGGCCAGCATTCCCTCGCTGCCGATCACGACGCTCAGCAGGTCGAGGCCGGCGCTGTCGAGCGCGTCGCTGCCGAACTCCACCGGTTCGCCTTCGACGGTGAAGCCGCGCACCTTGAGCACGTTGTGCAGCGTCAGTCCGTACTTCAGGCAATGCACGCCGCCGGAGTTTTCCGCCACGTTGCCACCGATGGTGCAGGCGATCTGGCTCGACGGATCCGGCGCGTAGTACAGGCCGTGCGGCGCCGCCGCCTCGCTGATCGCCAGGTTGCGCACACCACACTGCACCCGCGCCGTGCGGCTGAAAGGATCGACGTCGAGGATGCGATTGAACTTGGCCAGCGACAGTGTCACGCCCAGTTTGTGCGGCATCGCCCCGCCGGACAGGCCGGTGCCGGCGCCCCGGGCCACCACTGGCACGTCCAGCGCGTGGCAGATCCGCAGCACCGCCTGCACCTGGGTTTCGGTTTCGGGCAAAGCGACGACCAGCGGCCGCTCCCGATAGGCTGTCAGCCCGTCGCATTCGTACGCAGTCGTGTCCTCCAGGTTCCACAGCAGTGCGTGCGCGGGCAATGCAGCCTTCAGCGCGCGGACCACCTGGGCCTGGCGGTCGGCGCGCTGCAGCGGCGTGGGATCTTGAGGTGCGTTCATGACAAGGATTCTGCCCGCCGCACCGGACCGGCGGGGTGAAAGTATTTTCAGCGAGGGCCGAAAAAACAGCCGTTGAAAAGGATCCAGAGCCACCGCCACCCTGCACTGGCGTTCTCTACAGCAGATCGACCCGCTTCGCGCCGCCGATCTCAGGCCGCTCCAGGCTCCTACCTGCTTTGGAAAAGACTGCCGGCCACAGGTCCCGGTCATCAAGGCGAAGGAGCACCGCCGACGCTCTTCTTCAGCCACTCGGCGAAGGCCGCGCACTCCCAGCGGTCCATCGCGCCGGCGCGCCAGCACAGGTAATGCGCGTGCGGGCTGGGCACACTGCGCCCGGAGATCCGCTCCAGCGTGCCGTTCTCCAGCCAGGGCTGGCCGAGCTTGAGCCGCACCAGGGCGATGCCCAGGCCCTGAGCGGCGGCGTCGCACATCAGGCCAATGTCGTTGAAGGACGATCCCTCGGCGGGCTCGCCGGCGTCCACGCCGTGCGCCAGGAACCAGGTGCGCCAGGGCTCCAGCGGGCTCTTGATCAGCTTGGCGGCGAGCAGTTCCTCGATCGAGTCAAACGGGCCGTTCTCGCGCAGGTAGCCCGGCGAGGCCAGAGGCGTCACCTCGTCGGTCATCAGGCACAGGTGCTCGACGTCGGCGTAGCGGCCGGTGCCAAAGCGGATCATCAGGTCGGCGTCCTCCGCCACCACGTCCAGCAGCGGGATCGAGACCTGCAGCATCAGGTCGATCTCCGGATAGGCCTCGATGAAGGCGCGCAGCCGCGGCATCAGGATCGAGCGCGAGAAGGTCGGCGTCACCGCCACCTTCAGCTTGCGCTTGCCCTGCGGCGACTCGCGGCCGGGAAAGCGCTCGAGGATGGCGATGCCTTCGCGCACGTGGGCCAGGTATTCGCTGCCCTCGGTGGTGAGCGAGAAATCAGCGCGGCCGAACAGCTTGGTGCCGATGATCTGTTCCAGTTGCCGCACCCGGTGGCTGACGGCGCTGGGCGTGACGCACAGCTCCTCCGCCGCCTGCGTCACCGAGCGCAGGCGGGCCAGCGCTTCAAAGGTGAGCAGGCACTGGATGGGAGGAATGCGAGCCATGTCACCTCACACCGTCATTCCCGCGCAGGTGACGCGATTGCGTCTCCTGCGCGGGGATGACGGCGCTCCTGTGACGCGTCGTCATTTGAAAATCACAGTCTTGTGACCGTTCAGCAGCACCCGGTGCTCGCTGTGCCACTTGACGGCGCGGGCCAGCACCTGGCTCTCGGTGTCGCGACCCATCGCCGTCAGGTCTTCCACGGTCTTGCCGTGGTCGGCGCGGGCCACATCCTGCTCGATGATCGGGCCTTCGTCGAGATCGGCTGTCACGTAATGCGCAGTGGCACCGATCAACTTGACCCCGCGATCGTGCGCCTGGTAGTAGGGCTTGGCGCCCTTGAAGCTGGGCAGGAAGCTGTGGTGGATGTTGATCGCGCGGCCGGCAAGCTTGCGGCACAGGTCGTCTGACAGGATCTGCATGTAACGCGCCAGCACCACCAGTTCGGCCCGCTCCGACTCGATGATCTCGAGCTGTTTCGCCTCCACCTGGGCCTTGGTGGCTGCGCTGACCGGGAGATGATGGAACGGCACGTTGTAACTGGCCGCCAGCTGATAGAAGTCGCGGTGGTTGGAGACGATGGCCGCGATGTCGAGCGGCAGCAGCCCGGTCTTCCAGCGGAACAGCAGGTCGTTCAGGCAATGGCCTTCCTTGCTGACCAGGATCACGGTGCGCATCGGCTGCTGCGTCGCATGCAGCTGCCACTGCATCTTCAATGGCTCGGCGAAGAACTTCAACCGGCTCCGGAGGTCGTCGTGGGTGTGCTGGTCGCAGGCGAACTGCACCCGCATGAAGAACAGGCCGGTGTCGGGGTCGTTGTATTGCGCGGCCTCCTCGATATTGCCGCCGCGCTCGAGCAGGAAGCCCGAAACCGCGTGCACGATGCCCGGACGGTCGGGGCACGAGAGGGTCAGGACGAAAGCGCGATTCATGCTGCTCGATTGTCGCAGGATCAGGGTGGCGGGATGCCCGATGGCATGCCCGCGCGTCGCAGTGCGAAAATGGGCCTTTCCGTCTGACTGGAGCACGCCATGGCCTACAACGACTTCAACATGGACAACCACTGGTTGCCCTTCACGCCGAACCGGAGCTTTCGCAAGAACCCGCGCGTGTTCGTGGCGGCGGACGGAATCGAATTCACCACCCACGACGGCAAGAAGGTCATCGACGGCATCTCCAGTCTCTGGTGCGTCGGCGCCGGCCACAACCGAAAGCCGATCAACGAGGCGATCAAGAAGCAGCTCGACACGCTGGATTACGCCACCGCTTTCCAGGCGTCCAATGACCGCGCATTCCAGGCCGCTGAGCGGATCGCCGCCATGGCGCCCGGCGACCTGAACAAGGTGCTGTTCTGCAACTCCGGCTCGGAAGCGGCGGACACTTCGCTCAAGGTCGCACTGGCTTATCACCGCAGCCGCGGCGAGGGCCACCGGACAGTGTTCATCGGGCGCGAGAAGGGCTATCACGGGGTCGGTTTTGGCGGCATGAGCGTCGGCGGCATTCCGGCCAACCGCAAGGTGTTCAGCTCCGTGCTGTTGCCCCGGGTCGACCACATGCGCTTCATCCACGATCCGGTCAACAACGCGTATGTCAACGGCGTCGAGCCGGAGTTCCAGGAAGACCTGCTGCTGGAGCTGGAAAACCGCATCCTGCCGCTGCACGACCCGTCCAACGTGGCGGCGATCATCGTCGAGCCGGTGGCTGGTTCGGCCGGCTGGTACCTGCCGCCCAAAGGCTACCTGAAGCGACTGCGCGAGATCTGCGACAAGCACGGCATCCTGCTGATCTTCGACGAGGTGATCACCGGGTTCGGCCGCATGGGCACCAACTTCGGGGCCGACTTCTACGGTGTCGTGCCCGACATGCTCAACTTCGCCAAGTGCGTCACCAATGGCGTGATTCCGCTGGGCGGCGTGATCTGCCGCGACAAGCTGTACGACGCGATGATGAAGACCGATGCGCCGGAGCACGTGATCGAGTTCTTCCACGGCTACACCTACTCCGGCCATCCGGTGGCGTGCGCCGCCGCGATCGCGACGCTCGACCTGTTCAAGCAGGAGAACTCGTTCCAGCGCGCCGGCGAGATGGGCAAAGTCCTCGGCAACGCCTTTCACAGCACCTTCAAGGGCATGCCGAATGTGATCGGCATCCGCAGCCTCGGGCTGGCCGCAGCGGTGGAATTGGCGCCATTGGCGGGTGCGCCGGGCAAGCGCGCCTACGAGATTTTCCTGGACTGCTTCAAGAACGGCGCGCTGGTCCGGCCGGCCGGCGACACGCTGGTGATCGCCCCGCCCTACATCGTCGAGAAGTCGCACATCGACACGCTGGTGAACACGCTGGCGGATTCGATCCGCCGGCACGCCTGATCGCGTTCAGCGCATCGACTGCCAGACCGTGAACTGCCTGAACAGCAGCAACAGCCACCACGTCTACGGCCAGCGCGCTGTTGGGTAACGCAGGCGAGGTCATCGCAATCGTGGCTGCGGGCGGGCCGCTGGCTAATCCGGACGGTCTTTCAGCCGGCCTCGAAGCTGGGCGCAATAGTCCTGCTGCGCGGGCTCGGCCGGCAGCACGACGGACCTGAAGCGCAGTCCCGCAGGCAGGTGCAGCGGCACGCCGACAGCCGGATCGGCGTGACCGCCGCCGGCGATCAGCACCACGGTCTTGCCAGGCAAGGTCAACTGTTCCAGGGTGCTCGCCATGGCCCGGTCGCGCGCGATCTGGACCCGGGTCATCGGAGCGATCTGGCTTTCCGGCAGCAGTCCGCAATGGCCGTTGCGGATGGCCTGCTGCTGTGCCTTCAGCGCCGGCCCGGGCAACGCCGCGTCCAGGCTGGAATCTGCCATCGCTGCGCGCATGCGTTCCCGCGGCAGGTTCGCGCCTGTGACCGGCACGCCGGCAACAACGGCGGCCATCACGGCCGGCCCGTAAGCAGCCCAGGGCCAGCCGGCGCCATCCCAGCGCAAGACGCGCCGCACTTCTTCTTCGCTGGCCCGGGGCGAGAGCCCCGCAGTGCTGGTTCCGCTTTCCGCCATCTCGAGTGCGAGCGCGGCCAGCTGACCCCGACTTGCCAGGGCCTGCACGACTTCACGCTGCAGTCGCTGGTGGGTCGGAGCGTCATGCTGCTCTCCCACAAGCAGAACCGCAGTGTCCGCCGGTGCAAA
>JAJAZH010000246.1 GCA_026785815.1 Ramlibacter sp.
CCACCAATGCCCACGTCGACTACATTCAGGTGGCGCGCGACACGATCAAGCGGATCGGTTACGACAACACAGAGTACGGCATCGACTACAAGGGCTGCGCGGTGCTGGTGGCGTACGACAAACAGTCCAACGACATCGCCCAGGGCGTGGACCATGCGAGTGACGACCACCTGAACATCGGCGCCGGGGACCAGGGCCTGATGTTCGGCTACGCCTGCGACGAGACGCCCGAGCTGATGCCCGCGCCGATCTATTACGCCCACCGCCTGATGGAGCGCCAGGCGCACCTGCGCAAGGACGGCCGGCTTCCTTTCCTGCGTCCAGATGCCAAGAGCCAGGTCACGATGCGCTACGTGGACGGCAAGCCCCACAGCATCCATACGGTGGTGTTGTCGACGCAGCACAGCCCCGAACAGAGCGACGGCCACAAGATGAAGGCGTCCTTCAACGAAGCCATCATCGAGGAGATCATCAAGCCGGTCCTGCCCAGGGAGTGGCTCAAGGAAACCCGCTACCTGATCAACCCGACCGGCCGCTTCGTGATCGGCGGGCCGCAGGGCGACTGTGGCCTGACCGGCCGGAAAATCATCGTCGACACCTACGGCGGCGCCTGCCCGCACGGCGGTGGCGCGTTCTCGGGCAAGGACCCGAGCAAGGTCGACCGATCCGCTGCCTACGCCGCCCGCTATGTCGCCAAGAACGTGGTGGCAGCGGGTATCGCCCGCCAGTGCCAGGTTCAGGTCGCGTACGCGATTGGCGTCGCCAAGCCGATGAACGTGACGGTCTACACGGAAGGAACGGGCGTGATCCCGGACCACCAGATCGAAGCGCTGATCGATGAGCATTTCGACCTGCGTCCCAAAGGCATCATCCAGATGCTCGACCTGCTGCGACCGATCTACGAGAAGACTGCCGCCTACGGTCACTTCGGCCGCGAAGAGCCCGACTTCACCTGGGAACGGACCGACAAGGCGCAGGCCCTGCGTGCGGGCGCCGGCCTCAAGTAAAGCTCGACGGTCCAGGAGCCTGCCGGCTACTGAATCATGACCTGCTGGCGCTCGACCTCGCTGCGCTTCATCGCGATATAGGTCGGGCGATCCATTTCGCGCAACTGCCGCGGGTAACGTTCGGTGGCGTTGAACCAGCCCTGGATGCGCCGGTCCACCTGCTGCGCCGCGGGAGCGCTCAGCGAATCGAGGTAGGAGTCAATGGCGAGGTAGTAGCGCATCGCATTGCGCTCGACCGCGCCCCGGACGCCGCCCATGTACGTGGGCTGGCCGTTGGCATCCTTGCCGGTGACGGTGAACCCGACCTTGTCCGCGCCAACGGTCGCCAGATAGGCTTGCATGGCCACCTTGCCGGCCAACCCATACCCGTACGAGTAACTCAGATGCATGAAGGTGCGCTTTTCATCGAGCGGCACGGCCGCAATGGTGATCCGGTAATCGCGGGTGCCGAGCGGGCCCTCCCTGGCCGCCATGCGGCTCTCGAAATATTCAGGCGTGGCAGCCACACCGCGGTAGGAAAACTGCAGCTTGTACGCATCCTGGATCGGCTGGTCGAACTTGCGCCCGATCCGGACCAGCAGATTGGAGCCCCCATTGCCGTTGACGGCATGACAGTACTTGGTATTGAACGGCAGGATCAGGATGTCGCACCAATTCTCCGGCTGCTTCAGCTCGCCGCTGACCAGGCTGAAGGGGTGGTCAAGCACCGCGTAGACGTCCCCCTTGAGGTTATCGCCCTCCTGCGACGACTTGATGTGCAACGCACGCTGGAAACTGTTGCGGGCGAGCTGTTCGCGCAATTCGGTGTGGCGCGCGCGAAGCGCCGCGCCATCGTCTGCTGCCGCCTGAAGCGAAGCGAACGCGATCGCACAGGCCGCGCCGATCCGAAACAGTCGGGAGAAGAATGCAGTCGTCATCGGTGATTCCTTGAAATGTCTTGTTCCCGCGGGGGCAGGGTGCGGCTGACGCGGTTGTCTTCCTCCAGTACATCTTTAACAACGAACTGGATTCCTCCGGTGAGGAGCGAGTGGGGCTCCACCGCGTAAAGAAAGCGCCCGCGCTGGCCCAGGTCCAGGCAGATCCGGAGTTGCGGCTGGTCGACCTGCTCCCAGGCCCGGATCAATCGAGCACGCAGCAAGTTGTCGCCGCAGAGCAGGGACTCCAGCTTGTGGTGGCTGTGCGCGAGGTTGACGGCGTCGAGGTAGCTCGGCGACGTTTTGTTCCGGGTCTGGAAATTTGCAGTGAGGTCGATCGAAAGTGTCAGCACGGCGGCTTCGTCGATCAGCGAAAAGTGCCGGCCGAGCAGGCTGTCGCTGCGTTCACCGTACTTGTACGTCAGGTGAAGCTGCGATGGAGTCTTTCGGAGGGAGTGCTTCATGCCGGAACGTCGCGGCAAGGGTGCGCTCGACCGGTCATGACAGCTGTAGGACAAACCAGCAACCAGCTGTGAGCGCAACCGTATCGACACTGCACTCACGGTCGGAAGTTTCCTACATCCGGTGTAGTGCTTTGACTGACGACAGCGTTCGCAGTCAGCACCAAAGATGACGAGTGCATATCAGGCTGCGACCTGCGGCATACGCGAACCTCAACCATTGACAAGGAGCACCACATGGCTGCTGACGAAAGAAATTTGAACCGCGATCCGATCACCGACGAACCCGGAGCGCACCCGGTGGGAACTGGAATCGGCGCCACTGGCGGCGCTGTGGCTGGCGCAACGGCGGGTGCTGTCGGGGGACCGGTCGGAATGGCTCTCGGAGCTGTTGTCGGCGCTGTCGCCGGCGGACTGGCCGGTCGAGCCGCTGCTGAAGCTGTCAACCCGACGGCTGAAGAAAGCTACTGGCGCGACAATTATTCTCGTGAGTCGTACTACGAAAAGGGCCGCGAGTTCGACGAATACGCACCTGCCTACCGTCTCGGCGTGACGGGCCGGACCGAATATCAGGATTGGGACGCGGCTGAGCCGAGACTGGCTTCCCAATGGGAAAGCAACCGTGGCGGCTCCAGCCTGTCCTGGCCACAGGCTAAACACGCCAGCCGTGCCGCCTGGAACCGGGTGGATAACACCCTTCGCAGCGGCGGACCCGCAGCGGCGGTCGGCGCGGTGCAAAGCGCCGGAAACAACTCCGGTGACACCGAAGACGTCATCGATGCGTTGAACGACTTGGCCGAGTGCTGCAAGGACGGCGAGTACGGCTTTACCGCTTGCGCCGAGCAGGCCGATCGCCAGGACCTGAAAACGACCTTTACGCAGCGTGCCGACCATTGCCGCAGTGCGGCCCAGGAACTGTACGGGCAGATCCGCAGCCTCGGCGGCACGCCGGATGAGGGCGGCAGCGCGGCGGGCGCCCTCCATCGCGGCTGGGTCGCTGTCAAGGCGTCCCTGAGCAGCTACGACGACAAAGCGGTCCTGGAAGAATGCGAACGCGGTGAAGACAACGCCAAAGCCCGGTACACAAGGGCCCTGAAGAAGCCGTTGCCTGCCAACATCAAGCTGATCGTCGAGCGCCAGATGCAGGGAGTGCAGCGCAACCACGACCAGATCAAGATGCTGCGGGACCAGGCTCGCGCCAGCTCCTGATCGGCAGAGGCTGGGCCGCCGAGCATGTTATTGGCGCCCGGCCCATCGCCCGATCCGGGCAAACCTGAGGCCGGCGGAGTTCCCGCCGGCCTTTTCTATTCCATCGACACCGAACCCGGAATCACCCGTGTGCGCCGCGGCAAGTCGTTCGCGTACCGCGACGCCAAGGGCCGCTGGATCCGCGACGAAGTCCACCTCACGAGAATCAGAAAGCTCGCGATTCCGCCCGCTTACGAGTCGGTCTGGATTTGCGCGTCGAGCAACGGGCACCTGCAGGCCACCGGTCGCGATGCACGGGGCCGCAAGCAATACCGCTACCACGAGGTCTGGCGCCGCGAGCGCGACACCGGCAAGTTCGACCGCTTGCTGCACTTTGCCAAGGCCTTGCCCGGGCTCCGGCGCAAGGTCACCCATCAGCTCAAGCAGAAGGAGCATTCACGGGAACTGGTGCTGGCCACGCTGGTCCGCCTGCTCGACACCACGCTGATCCGGGTCGGAAACGACCAATACGCCCGCGACAACGGCTCGTTCGGCCTGACCACCCTGCGCAACCGGCACGTTCGGATCGAAGGCGATCTCCTGACGCTTTCGTTCAAAGGAAAAAGCGGCGTTCGCCATGAAGTCGAGGTGAAAGACCCGCGTGTGCTGCGCGTCGTCACCCGCTGCCTGCACCTCCCCGGCCAGGAACTGTTCCAGTACCGAGGCGCCGACGGCCAGCCGCACGCGATCGGCTCGGGCGACGTCAACGACTATCTCGACACCTTGTGTGGCGAACGCTTCACCGCCAAGGATTTCCGGACCTGGCATGGAACGGTGCTGGCGCTGGAGACGCTGCGCAAGTTCTGCGGCGCAGGTGGCGAGGCCTTCACGGTCAAGCAACTGCTGGCCGAAGTGTCGCAAGCCTTGGGCAATACCCCCGCTGTGTGCCGCAAGGCTTACATCCATCCCGGGGTGCTGGAGCTCGGCTTGAAGCTGGCTGCGCTCAAGGGCGAAGGTCTGTTCGACGACCACGTTCCGGCGCCCAAGGCGACTGGCGCCGGCCTGAACGGCGCCGAGCGAAGACTTGTCGGCTACCTGACGGCCTTGCGTTAACGGCTGTTCCCACGGTGCAATCCGTGGCCTGTCCTACAGCCTGATGCAGCCCCGGTTTTTTAAGTTTCCGTGAAAGCACAAGCCATGGACGACCGATCCGCCAGTGCCCTGAAGGCCTATCGCGACAAGCGCAACTTCGACATCACGCCCGAACCTGCTGACGGGGGAGTGGCCAATGAGCTGGAACGCGTCTTCGTGATCCAGAAGCACTGGGCCAGCCGTCTTCATTACGACTTCCGGCTCGAGCTGGACGGAACCATGAAGAGCTGGGCTGTGCCCAAGGGACCCAGCTTCGACCCCGCCGACAAACGCATGGCGGTGCATGTCGAAGATCATCCGATCTCGTACAACCAGTTCGAAGGCACGATCCCGCAGAAGCAGTACGGAGCGGGCAAGGTCATCATCTGGGACAAGGGCACCTGGATCCCGACCGGCGATCCGCATCAAGGGTATCTCGATGGCAAATTGAAATTCGAGTTGCGCGGGCACAAGTTGCAGGGCCACTGGACCCTGGTTCGAATGAAGGGCCGCGGCGAACGCCAGGAACCCTGGTTGTTGATCAAAGAACGGGATGAACAGGCCCGCCCCGCTTCCGAATTCAGCGTGGTCGACGCGCTGCCGGACAGCGTCAAGTCCAGGGGCGCTGACGCCGGCAGCCCGCAAGGCCCTCCCCGTGGCGCGCGCGAAGCGGCGCTGCCAGAGCATCTTCAGCCGGAACTTGCGACTCTGGTCGACAGCCCGCCCCGGGATCCGGACAACTGGATCTATGAAATCAAGTTCGACGGCTATCGAATGCTCACCCGCGCTGAAAACGGCAAGCTGCAACTCGTCACCCGCAATGGCAATGACTGGACCCACAAATTGCCGCAGCTGGCGGCCCACCTGCAGGCGATGGAGCTGCCCGACGGCTGGTACGACGGCGAGATCATCCTGCCCGGTGAGCGTGTGCCAGCCGACTTCCAGGCATTGCAGGGCGCATTCGACAGCGCGCGAACAGCCGACATCGTGTACTACCTGTTCGACATCCCTTACTGCGCCGGCTATGACTTGCGCGAAGTGCCGCTGGTGGAACGCCGGGACGTCCTGCGCCGGGTAGTAGAGCGCAGGCCGACGCACAAGGTGCGCTTCAGCGAAGTGTTCGACGCTCCGCCCGAGGAGATCATCGCTTCCGCCTGCCGGCTGGGCCTGGAGGGAGTGGTCGCCAAGCGCAAGGATTCCTCCTATGTCACCCGCCGATCGCCGGACTGGGTCAAGCTCAAATGCGGCCAGCGCCAGGAGTTCGTCATTGGCGGCTACAGCGATCCGAAGGGCTCGCGCACCGGCATCGGCTCCCTGCTGCTGGGTGTGCACGACCGGGATGGCAAGTTGCGCTATGCAGGCAATGTCGGCACGGGCTTCAACGAAAGCATGCTGCGCGACCTGCGTACCAAACTGGAATCGATCGCGAGTGACAAACCTGCTTTTGCGCCGGATCCCGACCTCCCCCGCAACGCGCACTGGGTCACGCCGAGCCTGGTCGCCGAAGTGGCGTTCGGCGAATGGACTCGAACCGGCCGGGTGCGTCATTCGGTGTTTCATGGACTGCGGGACGACAAGCCGGCGCGCTCGATCGTGCGCGAAGAGGCAAAGCACGCCCCAGTGACCGGGAAGCGCAAGTCAATCAGCACTGCAAGCGCGGCGAAAACCAGCCGTCCCGCGGCGATGGCCGCCGCCACACCGAGCTTGCCTGCCTCGCTGCGGGTCAGCAATCCGGACCGGGTCATCGACCAGCAGAGCGGGCTGACCAAGATCGACCTGGTTCGCTACTACGCCCTGGTCGCACTCTTGATGATGGAGCACCTGAAGGGCCGCCCCGTGTCGCTGGTGCGGGCGCCTGCCGGGGTCGGCGGAGAACTGTTCTTCCAGAAGCACGCGGAGCGCTACAACATGCCCGGCATCGAGCAGCTCGACCCGGCGCTGTCGCCGCAGCACCAGCCCATGCTCGAGGTCGCGCGCCCGGATGGTCTGCTCTCGGCAGCCCAGATGAACGTGATCGAGTTCCACACCTGGAATGCGGTCAAGGGCGCGATCGGCAAGCCGGACCGGATGACGTTCGACCTGGACCCGGGCGAAGGCATCGGCTGGACCCAGGTGCAGGAAGCGGCGCAGCTGGTGCGTTCATTCCTGGCCGAGCTGAAGCTGCCCGCTTTCCTCAAGACCAGCGGCGGCAAGGGCCTGCACGTGGTGGTGCCGCTGAAGAAACAGCTGGACTGGGACACGGTCAAGGATTTCTCGTCAGCGATCGTGCAGCACCTTGCGCGCACGCTGCCCGACCGGTTTGTCGCCAAGAGCGGGCCGAAGAACCGGGTGGGACGGATCTTTATCAACTACCTGCGCAATGGCTTTGGCGCGACGACCGTTTGTGCCTGGTCGGCGCGGGCCCGGCCGGGCCTCGGCATCTCGGTCCCGGTCGACTGGAACGAGCTTGCCGGCTTGAGCAGCGGCGCCCATTGGACGGTCGCGTCCGTTCAGGACCGACTGGTGCACGGCAACTCACCCTGGGCCGGTTACGAATCCAGCCGGGCTGCGCTGGCGGCTGCGATGAAGCGGCTCGGGTTCGAGCGCTGAAAAGAACCGCAACGAATGCAGCAGCAATGGCCCCGCACACTCTGGATCGGCCGCCACGGACAGGTTCGCGCTCGCTTGCGGCTGCGCTCAGCCCGTGCGCATGGCGGGCGCCCACGGAAACATGATGTGCAGGACGTCGCCGTCGCGTTCGACCTGCGCTGACTCCGCCGCCGCCAGCGCCTGGACATCGGCCCATTCGAGGTGTCGGTAGGTCGCTTCGTTGGCAAAGCCTTCGCTGCTGGAACTTGCCCGCAAGGCCAGCGTGACCCGCAAGCCGGCGCTTTCGCCTTGAGCGGTGATGAACATCTCCGCCGGCGGCGGTCGGTTGTCGGTCGCGTGCACCAGGGCAGCGGTCAGGACGTTGCGGATTGCCGCGCGGTCGACTTGGCCCGCCACCGCGCCAGTTTCGTTACGGACGGCATAGCCACGAAAGCTCAAGCTGGTCGCCAGCAGGCCGACACATTCGCGCACGCCTTCGGCCGCTGAGGTGGTTGCGCTTCCGTCCGGGGCCAGCCAGCTCACGACATCGTGGCACGAATTGAGGGCCGCCTTGGCAAAGGCGTTGATCTTCTGGGCGCTCTGGTGCACGTGCACCAGGTCAGGTGACGGCGCGCGAAGGCGTCTTTCCAGCACCTCGTAAATCAAGCCGATCGGCTGCAGGTTGACCACCAGGTGATGTCGGATCGACGGGGCCAGGCGCCGCAGCAGCGCATAACGGGCAGCGTCTGCGCGGACCACGATCGATAAAGCCGCCGGTTGGTCCAAGGCGGGCGTTGCATTTGTCATGGCTCGAGAGTATTTAGCGGTGTCAGGGTTGTCAAATTGAAGCCGTCAGCCCTGAAGTTTGTGCGGTTTT
The DNA here is from genome assembly GCA_026785815.1 of Ramlibacter sp. Lineage (GTDB taxonomy): Bacteria > Pseudomonadota > Gammaproteobacteria > Burkholderiales > Burkholderiaceae_C > Ramlibacter. The sequence goes on from JAJAZH010000246.1 coordinate 8,147, forward strand.
GCCCAGGATCGGCGCGTTCCACCCGGAGCCACCCCCGCTCTGGTCCCGATTCTCATTCAACCGTCACGCTCTTCGCAAGATTGCGCGGTTTGTCGACGTCGGTTCCTCTCGCACAGGCGGTGTGGTAAGCCAGCAGCTGCAGCGGGACCACGTGCAGCAGCGGACTCAAGGCGCCGTAATGCTCCGGCATGCGGATCACATGCAGTCCCTCTTCGCTCTCGATGCGACTGTCGGCATCGGCCAGCACATACAGCACGCCGCCGCGCGCCCGCACTTCCTGCATGTTGCTCTTGAGTTTTCCGATCAGGGCGTCGTTGGGCGCCACCGTCACCACCGGCATCTCGCTGGTCACCAGCGCCAGCGGTCCGTGCTTCAGTTCTCCCGCCGCATAGGCTTCGGCATGGATGTAGGTGATCTCCTTGAGCTTGAGCGCTCCCTCCAGCGCGATCGGGTAGTGCAGGCCGCGCCCGAGAAACAAGGCATTTTCCTTGGCGGCGAAATCTTCCGCCCACGAGATCACCTGCGGTTCCAGCGCGAGGACCGCCGACAGTTGCGCTGGCAGGTGGCGCATCGCTTTCAGGTGGCGCGCCTCTTCTTCTTCGGACAACCGTCCCTTGGCCTGCGCCAGCGCCAGCGTGAGCAGGAACAGCCCCGCCAGTTGCGTGGTGAACGCCTTGGTCGACGCGACACCGATCTCGACACCGGCGCGGGTGATGTAGGCCAGCTCGCACTCGCGCACCATCGCCGAAGTCGCGACGTTGCAGATGGTGAGCGTGTGCGCCATCCCCAGCGACTGCGCGTGTCGCAAGGCCGCCAGCGTGTCCGCGGTTTCACCGGACTGGGTGATCGTCACCACCAGCGTGCGGGGATTCGGCACCGAATCGCGGTACCGGTACTCGCTGGCGATCTCGACCTGGGTCGGCAATTTGGCGATGCTCTCCAGCCAGTACTTGGCGGTGCAGCCGCTGTAGTAACTGGTGCCGCAAGCCAGGATCAGCACCGAGTCGACCTCCTGGAACACGCGATGGGCGTTCCCGCCCGGCCGCTCGCCGGCGCCGTCGAACAGCTCCGGCACCACGGCCTGCACGCCTTCCAGCGTATCGGCGATGGCTCGCGGCTGCTCGAAGATTTCTTTTTGCATGTAGTGCCGGTACGGGCCGAGTTCGGCGGCGCCGCTGTGGGCATGCACGGTTTTCACCGCACGGGTGACGCTCTTGTGCGCCTTGTCGATGATCCAGTAGCGACCGAGTTGCAGATCGACCAGGTCGCCTTCCTCGAGGTAGACGATCTGGTCGGTGACGCCCGCGAGCGCCATCGCATCGCTGGCCAGGAAGTTTTCCCCGCCCGACTTGCCGACCCCCAGGATCAGCGGCGAGCCGGCACGGGCGCCGATCACGCGGTGCGGCTCGTCTTTGCAGAACACCGCGATCGCATAGGCGCCGTGGAGCTGCTTGACGGCAGTCTTGACGGCGTCGAACAGGTCGCCGTCGTACACGCTGTCGACCAGATGCGCGATCACCTCGGTGTCGGTCTGGCTGGCGAACACATAGCCCTTGCCTTGCAAGGCCGTGCGCAACTCGATGTAGTTCTCGATGATGCCGTTGTGGACCAGGGCGATGCGTCCGCTGCGGGAGTCAGCCACCGCGCCGGGTCCATGGCTGAAATGCGGATGCGCGTTATGCACTGCCGGCGCACCGTGGGTGGCCCAACGCGTGTGGGCGATGCCGGTCGTGCCTTCCACCTTGTCGCTGGCCACTTGCTCCAGCAATTCGGCGACGCGGGCCGTGCTGCGGGCGCGTTTGAGGCCGCCCGCATGGACCGCGACTCCGCACGAGTCATAACCGCGGTACTCCAGCCGTTGCAGGCCCTGGACCAGGATCGGAACGATGTTTCGATTGGAGACTGCGGCGACGATTCCACACATGATTTGCCCCTTGAGAAGCTGCACTGTAGACAAGAAGACGTGGAATTTGTGACCTCATTTCTGACACCCACGTATTAATATTTCACACCGTTGGGAGCGTGAACTAAAATTTCTAAATGACGAAGAAAATGCTCGAAATCGCTCTGGACGCTCTCGATCTTTCCTTGCTTCAACAGCTGCAGATGGACGCCTCCCAAAGCAATCAGGCCCTTGCGAAACGGGCCAATGTCTCGGCTCCGACCTGCCTGCGGCGGGTCAAGCGGCTGCGCGATGCCGGGTTGATCGAGCGCCAGATCGCCGTGCTCGATGCCGACCGCCTGGCCCGCCACCTGGGCCACGGCCTGACGGCGATCGTCGAGGTCACGCTGGAACGGCAGGGTGCGGAGGCGCAGGAAGAATTTGAGCGGCGGGTCGCGCCCGACGCCGCGGTGCAGCAGTGCTACCGCGTGTCGCCCGGGCCTGATTTCATCCTGGTGGTCCACGCCGCGGACATGCCGGCCTACCTGGCAATGGCGCAGCGCCTGTTCACGAGCGACGCCAATGTGCGCAACGTCAAGGCGTTCTTCTCGCTGCGCCGGGCGAAATTCGAGCCGAGTCTGCCCCTTGCTCGCGCATGACTGGCGTCACTTGCTGCGGCCGGCGCCTTTCGCCGGCCGTTGCCAGTTCGCGATGCTGACCTGCTTGCCGCGCGCGATGGAGAGTGCTTGCGGCGGCGTGTCCCTGGTGATGACCGAGCCGGCGCCGACCGTGCCCCCGCGTCCGACGGTGACCGGCGCCACCAGCACGCAATTGCTGCCGACGTGGACATCCGCTTCGATCACGGTGCGCAGCTTGTTGGCGCCGTCGTAGTTGGCAGTGATCGACCCCGCGCCGTAATTGACCCGCTCGCCCACCTCGGAGTCGCCGATGTATGCCAGGTGGTTGGCTTTGGCGCCGCGGGCCAGCGTCGAATTCTTGACCTCGACGAAGTTGCCGATGTGAACGTCAGGCCCCAGGTCCGCGCCCGGTCGCAGGCGGGCGAACGGGCCGACCAACGCCCGCGCGCCGACCTTCACCCCGGCCTTTTTGCCGTCGATGTGCGTGAATGCGTGGATGACCGCTCCGTCAGCGATGCTGGCATTGGCGATCACGCAGTTCGGGCCGATCGACACGCCCTCTCCCAATGAGACCTCGCCCTCGAAGACGCAGTTGATGTCGATCTCGACATCCTGGGCGCATTGCAGGCGACCGCGCACGTCGAAGCGCGCAGGATCGACGATCCGCACGCCCTGTTCCATCAGGATCCGGGCCTGTCGCAGCTGGTATGCGCGTTCAAGTTCGGCCAGCTGCACCGGGCTGTTGACGCCATCGACCTCGATCCGGTCCGCGGTCTTCACCGCAGCCACGCCGCAGCCATCGGCCACAGCCAGCTTCACGATGTCGGTCAGGTAGTACTCGCCTTGCACGTTGTCGTTCGTCAGTCGCGCCAGCCAGCGCTTGAGCAGCGGCGTCGGCACCGCCATGACACCGGTGTAGATCTCGTGAATCCGGCGCTGCTCGGCGCTGGCGTCCTTGTGTTCGACGATGGCCCGGACTTTGTCGCCACTGCGCACGATACGCCCATAGCCGGTCGGGTCGGGCATGTCCACGGTGAGCAGCGCCAGGTTGCGGCCCGCACAACTTGCGATCAGCTCGCGCAGGGTGGGCTCGCCGATCAACGGCACGTCGCCATTCAAGATCAAGGTGACGCCATCATCCTCCAGCAGCGGCACGGCCTGCTGGACCGCATGCCCGGTTCCGAGCTGCGGCTCCTGGCGCGCGAACGCCGGCACAGCCGTTCCGGCAAGCTGGGCCGAGAGGGTCAATGCCCCCTCGACCTCTTCGGCGCCATGGCCGGTGATCACGACGACCCGGCGCGCCTGTAACCCGGCAGCAGTGTCGATAACATGCTGGATCAGCGCACGGCCGGCCAATCGATGCAACACTTTAGGCAACCGGCTCTTCATGCGCGTGCCCTTGCCCGCGGCCATGACGACTAGATCCAACGCTGTCATAGGAAATCCTTGATCTTCATGCCTCGCCTCTACCACCTGGCCCGGATTATCGGGCTGCTCAGTGTCGCAGCGGCCCTGGCCGGCTGCAGCGCCATCAAGCTGGGCTACAACAACCTTCCGCAACTGAGCGCCTGGTGGCTCGACGGCTACGTCGACTTCAGCGATGACCAGGAGCAGCGGATCCGCGGCGACCTGGAGCGACTGCAGCAATGGCATCGCCGCGACGAGCTGCCCAAGTTTGCCGGCTTGCTGCAACAGGCCGAGCGGCTGGCCGCGGGCGACTTGAAAGCCGATGAAGCCTGCGCTCTGGTGCCGTCGATCCGCACCCGCGTCATGGCGCTGGCGGAACGCTCCGAGCCGGCCGCCGTGACACTGGCGCTCAACCTCGGACCGGAGCAACTGGTGCACCTCGAACGCAAGTACCAGAAAAACATCCGTGACTACCGCAAGGATTGGGTCCAGCTAGCCCCCGACGAACTGGTGGAAAAGCGCTACAAGCAGTTCCTCGACCGGATGGAGATGATCTACGGCAACCTCGACGAGCCGCAACGCGAGACCTTGCGCCGGCAGCTGGAGCGCACGGTCTTCAATCCCGAGACCAACCTCGCGGAACGGCGGAGGCGGCAACAGGACATCCTGCAGGGGCTGCGCAAACTGGCTGGGCAGCAAGTGTCGCTGACGGAGGCACGGGCTGCCGTGCGCCGCCTGGTCGAAAGCGGCCTGCAATCACCCGATGCGAAGTACCGGGCCTACCAGGAGTCGCTGATCCAGGAAGGATGCCGCAACGTCGCGGTCGTTCATAACAGCACGACGCCGCAGCAGCGGCAGAACGCTGTGCGGCGTCTTCGCGCCTATCAGCGCGACCTGGAGGAACTGTCCGGGCAGAAGTGACTTGGCGAAGGTCGCGTTAACGCTCGCCCTTGGAGTGCGATTTCGCCTCTGCTTCGGCTTGTTCCAGATCGCGCGCTTCTTCGGCTGAGCGCGGCTTGGCCGCTGCGGCGTCGGCCTCGACGTCGGCGTTCTTCAGGTATTCCTCGGTTCTTTCCTGGTACTCGCGGGCGCCCTCGTAGCTGCCCTCGCCCATCTGCTGCGGCTTGTCTTGGGGCTTGTCTTGGGGCTTGGGCTGAAAATCGGTGGAGCCGGCTTGCTGTTGCTGCGGGTCGCTATGGCGCGGAGGCTGCTGTTGCAGGACGCGGTGGCTGGATCTGGGGAACATGCTGGGACTCCTCGGTGAAGACGCCAGCGTATGGGTGCTCCACGCAGCGGTCTGTCAGCCGCGGGACGACCGGAATGTCAGAGCAGGACTACAGCCCGCAGCTTGCATTTCCGACCGATGCAAAGCTGCTTCAAGCCTGCAGCGCCGCCCACATTTCCTTGTCGCGCTCAGCCGTCCAGATCCGCGGATGCTTCAAGCCCCGGGCCTCGTCATAGGCACGGCTGACATCGAACGGCAGGCAATGCTCGTAGATGAAAACATGACCGAAGACGGGGTCCATGCTCTTGCGAGTGTGGGCCATGGCAGCCTTCAGGTCCATGTCGGCAGCGGCGGCTTCCTTGGCGGCCTGGAACAGCGTCTCGACCCAGCGTTTGGTGTAGTCCAGCGCCTGATTGACTTCGGCTGCGCCTTTCATCGCCTGACCCCGGCCCGGGACGATCGCCTCGGCCCGCAAGGCGCGCAAAGCTTCGAGAGTGGCGGGCCACTCCTGCAGATGCGCATCGCCGGTGTAGACGCCGGCCTCGTACTCCACCAGGTCACCCGAAAACAGCACCTTCTCCTGTTCGACCCACGCGATGGTGTCGCCGCGGGTGTGGCCCGGGCCCGGGTGCCAGATCTGGACCTGGACGCCGCCGAGATCGACGGTCAGCTTGCCGGGGACCTGTCCCTGCACCGGATCGCCGCCGCCGATCACCATGGTCGGCCAAGTCAGGCCCGGCACCGATTCGGCATTGCGGAACAGGCGCGGGAAGCGCTCCATCTCCGACTGCATGTCTTGCTTGCCGCGCTCGATGATGAGGTCCAACGTGCCCTGGCTGGCGATGATCTCGGTCGCGCCCTCGGCAGCGTAGGCGCTGGCCCCGAGCACGCGCACGGCGTGGTAGTGCGTCAGCAGGACGTACTTGATCGGCTTGTCGCTGACGCCGCGGATGCGCGCGATCAGGTCCCGCGCCATGACCGGCGTCGCGGTGGCGTCGCTGACCAGGATGAACTTGTCGCCGATCACGACGCCCGAGTTCGGATCGCCCTCGGCGGTATACGCCCAGCAATGGGCGCTGAGGCGTTCGAACGTGATCTTCCGGTCGGCCAGATCGGCCTGGCTGGCGAACGCTTTGGACATGGGGGAACTCCTGGGACGGGGAATGCAGCGCGCTGGAGGCGCCCTTCAATTTTACCTACCCGTCATCCATGACGGAGGGTTGAATCCGGGAACGGTCAATCTCCAGCCGGAAGTTCAAAAGCGTCCAGCGTTTGCCTGGTCAAAACATCGACTGGCAATCGGGCATCGACCGCCAGCACGCCAGGCTCGCCTGCCGGGTCTTCCAGCGCCTCGAACTGGCTGGCCACCAGGCTGGGTGGATAGAAATGGCTCTCCCGGCTGGCGACCCGCTGCAACGCGTCTTCCTGCGACAGCGCCAGATGCACGAAGTGCAAATTCGGCGCAGCTTGCCGAAGGATGTCGCGGTAACTGCGCTTGAGCGCCGAGCAGGTCAGCACGGCGCCCGAGGCCTGGCTGGAAAGTTCGGCTCCCAGGCGCTGGAGCCAGCCGGCGCGGTCCTGGTCGGTCAACGCGACCCCCTGCTGCATCTTCTCGATGTTGTCCGCGCAGTGAAAGCTGTCGCCCTCGATCAGCGGCAGGCGCAGCGCCTCGGCCAGCCGCTCGCCAAGCGCCGACTTGCCGCAACCCGCCACGCCCATCACGACCAGGTGCACGCCGCTCATTGCGCCAATCCCCGCTCCAGCACGGCGATCACTTCCTCGGCGAAGGCGGCGTAACTGAGCGGCCCGCCCGGCCGCAGCCAGGTGAAAGTCCAGTTGATCATTCCAAACAACATCATCGTGAGGGCAGTCTGATTGCCGGCGGTGAGCCGGCCGGGATAGGCGCGTTTGATGAAGCGGGTCACTGCCGAGACCACGTCCCGCTGCCGGTTGAGGATCAGGTCGCGCTGCTCGTCTCCCAGGAATTTGGTGTCGTGCAACAGCGCCACATGGCGGGTGGCGCTATTTTGGTACTCCTGCAGAAAGCTGCGGATCAGTTCATGCAACGCTTCCCGCTCATCGAGGTCGCGGCGCTGGGCTGTGGCCTCGGCCTCGCCGATGATCGCCAGCAAGCGCTGGGTGTAGCGGTCGAGCAGGTCGAACAGGATCGCTTCCTTGCTGTCGTAATAGTGATAGAGCCGCGCCTTCGAGGTGCCGCCGGCGGCGGCGATGTCGTTCATGCTGGCGGCCGGGTAGCTGCGGTCGGCGAAGCACTGGGCCGCGATCTCGAGGATCTGCTCCCGCCGGAGTTCATGCTGGGAGGACCTGGGGCGCGCCATCGTGGAATTATCGCGGTCCGCTGATATCGGTCGCGTCCATGGCCCTTCCCCACTTCGCCCGCCACTGTTGCGACCTGCCGGCCAGCGCGGGGCCGTGCGAAATCCGCTGCCACTACGAGGCGTCCGGCTGCGAACGCTTCACTGATGTCGTCAAGGGCGAGGAACGCAGCTTCAATGACTACGGCGCGCCCGCCGAAGGATGGAGGAGCCTCAGCTCATGGCGCCGGGGGCGCGGCAGGCCCTCGAATGCGCGCTGAAGGCAGGATCCACCCGGGCTCGTCGGTCGCCCTCGGCCCAGCCCCAGGCCAAGCCAGCCAGGGCGGCCAGCAGCCGTCCCGCGGCACCAGCGCCCAGAGCCACCGCGCGCCGCAAGTCAGCGGCGCTCTGAGCCAGGTCGGCAGCCCGGGCCGGCGCCGCCAGGGGCAACGGATCCCAGTTGAAATAGGCCGGCCGACAGCGGTCGAGGGTCTCGATCACCAGCCGCTGGCCGCGCTGCAATGACAGTTTTTCACCGGGCTGCAGGATGCGGTCACCGAGATCGTTCAACGGCCCTTGGTGCGGCCCGTCACGGGTGACCCAGACGCTTCCGTGCGCGATTCCGAGCTGGCCGGCGGCGCCCGGTTGCAGCGTCACGGCACGGCCGGCCGGCAACTTCCATGCGCCCGGAAAAACGGCGGCAGATTGATGCTGGATCTCGACAGTCGGTGAAGCCATGAGGTTCTCCTCGGTACGCGGAAAGGTCAATGCATGATCGGCGCCCGCGGCTTGGCAGTCCAATGAAAGCCAGTTAGGCTATTGATTCCAAAACCGCATCAATCACAGGCCTGTCCAGGCGCACCGCCCGCCCTCCTTCCCGCCCTCCTTGTTTCCACGACGGATCCGTCCATGCAGCACTCACAGACCCATCTGCGCAGCCGCCCGATACCAGCGGGCCACCTGCGCGCTTTCGAAGCGGTGGCCCGGCACCTGAACTTCCGGGCCGCCTCGGAGGAGATGGCTTTGACGCAGTCGGCGGTCAGCCGGCAGATCCAGTCACTGGAGGAAGAACTGGGCGTCAGCCTGTTCCTGCGCCACACCCGGGCGGTGGAGCTGACCAGCGCGGGCGCGCAGTTGCTGCTCGCGGTGACGCAGGCCTTGCCGCGCATCGACGCCGCGGTTCGCCAGATCCGCCAGAACGCGGGCCGCAAGAGCGTGTCCGTCACGACCTTCGCCTCGTTTGCTTCGATGTGGCTGATTCCCCGGCTGGAGCAGTTCCAGCGCGACAACCCCCAGATCGACATCCGGATCGACGCCTCCGACGTCCCGCTGGACCTCGATGTCGCCGACGTCGACCTGGCCTTGCGTTACGGGCCGGCAGCCAGCATGCCGGCCGGGGCCTTGCGGCTGTTCGGCGAACAGCTGACGCCGGTGGCCAGCCCGTGGTTGCTCAAAAGCAGCGTGCCGTTGAAAAAACCGGCCGACCTGGCCCACTTTCCCCTGATCGAGGCCGGCGACGCGCACCGGTCGCATCTCGAATGGCTGACCTGGCGCCGCTGGTTCGATGAGCAACAGTTGTCGAAGCTGGTGCCCCTGCGCTGGCTCCACTTCAACTACGCCTACCAGATGGTGCAGGCCGCGCTGGCCGGGCAAGGCGTGGTGCTGGCGCGCCTGCCGATGGTGGCCGAGAGCCTCGCCAACGGCGACCTGGTGGAGCCGCTGCCCGGCCTGCGGATGGAGTC
>JAJAZH010000247.1 GCA_026785815.1 Ramlibacter sp.
GCGCGCCAGGACCGGCGCTTTCCCACAGTGCTGGTGACGACGCCTGAATCGCTGACCTTGATGCTCACGCGGGCCAGGCCGCGCGAAGAGTTGCAGGGGGTCGAATACGTCGTGGTCGACGAGTGGCACGAACTGATCGGCAGCAAGCGCGGCGTGCAGGCCCAGCTTGCCTTGGCGCGGCTGCGGAGTTTCAATCCTGGGCTCGTGACCTGGGGGCTGAGCGCGACCCTGGGCAACCTGGAGCAGGCGATGGCGGTGCTGTGCGGCTCGGGCACCCAGCCGGAGCCGAAGCTGGTGCGCGGGCGGATCGACAAGAAACTGATCATCGATACCCTGATTCCCGCCGACCCCGGCAAGTACTCCTGGTCCGGCCACCTCGGCGCGCGCATGCAGCAGCCGGTGGTCGACGAGATCGCGAAATCCGGGACCACGCTGGTGTTCACCAATGTCCGCTCGCAGGCCGAAATCTGGTACCAGCTGCTGCTCGAAGCCAAGCCCGAGTGGGCCGGGGAAATTGCGCTGCACCACGGCTCGATCGACAAGAAGACGCGGGAGTGGGTCGAGCTCGGCCTGAAGGAGGGCCGGCTGCGGGCCGTGGTCGCGACCTCGTCGCTCGACTTGGGGGTTGACTTCCTGCCGGTCGAGCGGGTGCTGCAGATCGGTTCGCCCAAGGGCGTCGCGCGCATCATGCAACGGGCCGGACGCAGCGGCCACGCGCCGGGGCGCGCCAGCAGGCTCACGCTCGTGCCGACCCACACCATGGAGATCATCGAGGCGGCTGCGGCCCGCCGTGCCGCTGCCGAAAGCCGCGTCGAGAAGCGGGAGTCGCCCGAGAAGCCGCTCGACGTGCTGGTCCAGCACCTGGTGACGATCGCGCTGGGCGGGGGCTTTCGGGTCGACGACCTGTACCAGGAAGTGCGCAGCAGCTGGGCCTATCGCGACCTGACCCGCGCGGAATTCGACTGGGCCGTACTGTTCTGCGAACGCGGTGGCGAAAGCCTGACTGCCTATCCGGACTACCACCGTATCGTGCTGGGCGAGGACGGCGTCTACCGGGTCCGGGATGCGGCGATCGGCCGCCGGCACAAGCTGGGCATCGGCACCATCGTCAGCGACTCCGCCATGCACGTGAAGTACATGAGCGGCGCCAGCCTGGGCACGATCGAGGAAGGCTTCATCGCACGCCTGCGCAAAGGCGACTGCTTCTACTTCGCCGGCCGGCTGCTCGAGTTCATCCGGGTCCAGGACATGGCCGCTTACGTCAGGAAGGCCACCCGCAGCAAGGGAACAGTCCCGTCCTGGCAAGGCAGCAAGATGGCGCTTTCGACCGAGATGGGCGACGCCGTGCTGGAGATGATGCAGAAGGCGGCGCAGGGCGAATTCGTCGAACCCGAACTCGAGGCAGCGCGGCCGATGCTGCAGACCCAGGCCCGGCTGTCGCGCATCCCGACGCCCGAGGCGCTGCTGTGCGAGACCTTCCAGTCGCGTGAAGGCTTTCACCTGTACGTCTATCCGTTCGCAGGCCGGCATGTGCATCTGGGCCTGGCCAGCCTGCTGGCGTGGCGGCTGGCACGGGAGCGACCCAACACCTTCAGCATGTCGGTGAACGACTACGGGTTCGAGCTGGTGAGCCCGGAAGAATTCGATCTGGCTGCCGTTCGGGACCGCAGCGTGTTCAGCACCGCGGACCTGCTGCCGGACGTCCTCGCCTCGCTCAATTCGACCGAACTGGCGCAGCGGCGCTTTCGCGAGATTGCGCGAGTCGCGGGCCTGATCTTCAACGGGTATCCGGGCCAGCCCAAGAGCGCCAAGCAGCTGCAGGCCTCCAGCGGCTTGTTTTTCGAGGTGTTCCGCAAGTACGACCAGCACAACCTGCTGCTGGTACAGGCCCAGCGCGAGGTGTTGAACCAGGAGCTGGAAATTTCCCGCCTGCATGCGACGCTGGTCCGGATGGCGGACAAGGCATTGTGGGTGGTGGAACTGAAGCATCCGAGCCCGATGAGCGTGCCGTTGATGGTGGAGCGGTTCCGTGAAAAGCTCACCACCGAGCAGCTGTCCACCCGCCTGGACCGGATCCTGCGCGACATGGAAGCCGATCGCTCGACGTAGAAGCGCCTGGCGTGCGCCGGTGTCCTACGTTGCGCTCCGGAGCCGGACCACTGCCGCACACCGCCAATGTGACTACATTGAATTTGTGCGCAGGCGTCAGCTTGCGTGCGTCGCCAAAGGATCCTTCATGAAGCCGTCCGAACGTCGCTGCCTGGCCTTCTCCTTGCTGGCCGTGCTGCTGATGCTCAGCGCCTGCAGTCCCGATGCCAGCCGCGTTGGCACAGCGCCTGGCGATGCGGCCAGCCGTGCGGCTTCAGCCACCAGGACCGCCGGCGCCGCGTCTGCGGCCGAACTGAAAGCGGCAGGCGCGAAGGCAGCCGAGGCCAGTGCCGTCGCCGTCGAAAAGATTTTGGAGCAGTTCGAGGACGCGGTCATCACCGCGAAAGTCACGACTGGTCTGGCAGCCGACAAGATCCTGACCGCCAGCCGCATCCAGGTCGCAACGCAGGACGGCGTGGTGACACTGAAGGGCCCGGCGCCGACTCCAGCGGCGCGCGAGCGGGCGACCGAGATCGCCCGCAATGTGAAAGGTGTGACGTCCGTCAACAACCAGCTCAGCGTCGGTTCAGGCTGACGGTGGCGGCCTGGCAATTGCCGGCGTCAGCCTGTTCCAGTGGCGCATGCGGGGACTGGTCAGCTGCCGCCACAGGTCGTCGGCCTGGGGAGCAGGCTCGATCGCCGCCAGTTCCATCCGGTCCGGCAGGAAAGCCAGGCTGCTGCGGCAGTGCAGGCAAATCACGTTCTCGAAGAAGAGCGCGCTGCCGCAATTGTCACAGTTGAACAATTTCATACTTGCGGTCCGGTCACGGCTCGAGTTTCAGGCGAAAAAAAAGGCAGTCAGGGCGCTGCCGCCCTGACTGCCTTCGGGGAGCGAAGATCAGGGACGGACGGCCAGGCCGTTGCGCACTTCACGCACGCCGCGAGTGTTGCGTGCCAGGAATTCGGCTTGCGATTTTTCGGCGTTCGATTTGGCGAAACCGGACAGTGCGACCGTGCCATTGAGGGTTTCGACCTTGATCGCGGCTGCGTCGACAGTCTTGTCCTCGACAAACCTGGCCTTCACCGCGGTAGTGATGGCGACGTCGTCGACGTAAGCGCCAGCGGTTTCCTGGCCGCGGATCACGGCGCAACCTGCCGTCAGGATGGTGGTGCCAGCCAGGGCGGCCAATGCGAAAGCTCGGATGTATTTCATTTCTATCTCCTTCAAGTGAATCGGTTCGTCGGTGCCAGTCTTCTTCTAAAGCTCGCCTGCCGGTGGCACTAAGCCGGCAGGCTCGCGGTCATAGTTGGGGCTCTCGCCCCTGTTGCTGCGAGCGCCAGCCCTGGGCATCCGACAGTGCGGACATCACCACACCCGAAAGCTGGGACGATTTCACGATCGCTACCACCAGGGTCGTGAGCGAGATCAGTCGCCACGGCCGCGTCACCACGATCAGCACGCCGACTCCGACGGCCAACCCCATCACCTGGAACGGCTTGCGCCGCATATAAGACTGCAGCGGCGGCGTGATCATCTCGAATGCCATCTGCGCCGGATGACGTTGCCACCAGGAGCTTGCAACTCCGGTCATGCCGCTGAACCAGCGCGGACGCGCCCAGCGACTTCGCTTGCGGGCATCGCTCCTGCCGCCCGCGTCAGCATCGGTTTCGGTTTCGGCCGCCGCTGCTGCTGCATCTGCCCGGCGCTCCTGCTCCCGGCTGCGCTCCTTGCGATGGTCCTTGGGTGCCAGGTAGTCGAGGATGGCGAGGCGGCTGAGCGC
>JAJAZH010000248.1 GCA_026785815.1 Ramlibacter sp.
GCGCTGGTGCGGCCAAGGACGGCGCCGAGGGCACCGACTTCCACGCCACCGCGCAGGGCCATGTCTCTTTGACGCCGCTGCAGGTCGATCTGACCGATCACGAACAGCTGCCGTTCTGGACGCAGGCTGCGGCTCAGCTTGGCAACCCGACGCGCAGGCGATGACGCGCCGTCCCGGCTTTCCGGCCCGGATCGACCTGGGCTCCGGCACACCTGTCGCCAGGCCGCCCGCAAATTCTTCGGCGACAGCGCCAGCGGCAGGAGCATCCCCGGCTCGAACCAGGACCGGCTTCGTCAGCGAAAACACGCTTCCGGGCGGCATCGGGCTGGACTCCGGCGCCGTCCGGCACCGGATGGTGATGAAGCTGGCCGCCCAGGGCATCACCGACCCGCGCTTGCTGGCGGCGCTGGGTGCCGTGGAGCGGCACCGGTTTGTCGACACGGCGCTGGTCAACCAGGCCTATGAGGACACCAGCCTGCCGATCGGACTGGGCCAGACCATCTCCAAGCCGAACGTCGTGGCCCGGATGATCGAGCTGCTGCTGGGCGGGCAGCGCGAGCCTTCGGGTCGGTTGGGCCGCGTGCTGGAGATCGGCACCGGCTGCGGTTACCAGGCCGCGGTGCTGGGACAGGTCTGCGGCGAGGTGTACAGCATCGAACGCCTGCGCGGCCTGCATGACAAAGCCCGCGACAACCTACGCCCGTTCCGGCTTGCCAACGTGCACCTGCTGTTCGGCGACGGCATGAAGGGCTTTGCCAAGGGCGCGCCGTACGCGGGGATCATCGCCGCGGCCGGGGGCGAAGCCGTGCCCCAGGCCTGGATCGACCAGCTGGCGATTGGCGGGCGGCTCGTCGCGCCGACCCGGATGCAGGACGGCCGCCAGGCCCTGGTGGTACTGGAAAAAACCGCGCGTGAATTGAAACAAACTGTCCTTGAGGCGGTTCACTTTGTCCCCCTAAAATCAGGCATTGCTTGATAGAAGGATTCGAATGCCGCAGACACTGAGCCCGTGGAGTCGCTGGACACTGATGATCCTGGCCGCCGCTGTGCTGGCCGGATGCAGCGCCCGGCCGCGCGCGCCGGCTCCGGTCGACGAGCGCAGCCAGGGCCTTCGGTCGCAACCGCCGGTCGCAGTCGGTGCGCCGATGCGGCCATCGACGGCTGCCGCGCCGCAAACGCAAGACCTTCCGCCGGCATCGAAGCCGGGCTACTACACCGTGCGTCCGGGTGACACGCTGATCCGGATTGCACTGGAGAGCGGCCAGAACTGGCGTGACATCGTGCGCTGGAACGGCATCGAGAATCCGAACCTGATCGAGGTTGGCCAGGTGTTGCGCGTCACCGCCGCAGCCGTCCCGGGTTCGGCTGAAGTGGCTGCCGTGCGTCCGGTGACGCCGGCGTCGGCCACGGCTGTGCCGCCGGCGCAGGCCGCGAGCGAAGCGCGTTCCGGATCCGTCGCCTCCCCCTCGGCTGCGGCGTCGCGCTCTGGAGAAATTGCCGACGACGATTTGCCATGGGCCTGGCCCACCGCTGGCGTGCCGATCGTGCTGGCCGGATTCGACGAGGCCCGCAACAAGGGCCTGGACATCGCGGGCAAGGCGGGCGATCCAGTGATGGCATCCGCCGACGGCCGCGTGGTTTATGCCGGTGCCGGTCTGCGCGGTTACGGCAACCTGATCATCCTCAAGCACAACAACACCTATCTCACGGCTTACGCCCACAACCAAGCGCTGCTGGTCAAGGAAGATCAGTCGGTGCGCAAGGGGCAGAAGATCGCCGAGATGGGCAACAGCGACGCCGACCGGGTCAAGCTGCACTTCGAGATCCGACGCCAGGGCAAGCCGGTCGATCCGAGCAAGTACCTTCCGAGGTAGTCCATGAAAAAGCGCAACGGTAACAGCAGCAAAGCGGTTCCGGATGCGCATGAGATTGGCGGCCCGCCCGATGCTGCCCTGCCCATGGACGAAGAGCAGCCGCCCGAGCCGAGTCCTCGCGAGATCCGGGCCGAGATCGCCGGCGAATCGAACGACACCCTGACGCTGTACCTGCGCGAAGTGCGGCGCACCCAGCTGTTCACGCCGGAACAAGAATTCGCCACCGCCATCCGGGCCCGCGCCGGCGACTTCGAAGCGCGCCAGTCGATGATCGAGCACAACCTGCGGCTGGTTGTGAGCATCGCCAAGGGATACCTGGGCCGCGGCGTGCCGCTGTCGGACCTGATCGAAGAGGGCAATCTGGGCCTGATGCATTCGATCGACAAGTTCGAACCGGAGCGGGGCTTTCGCTTTTCGACCTATGCCACCTGGTGGATCCGGCAGTCGGTGGAGCGCGCGGTGATGAACCAGGGCCGGGTGATCCGTTTGCCGGTGCACGTCGTGCGCGAACTGCAGCAGGTGCTGCGGGCCCGGCGCACGCTGGAGAATGATCCGGCCTTCGCCGCCGCCCGCAAGGGTTTCGAAGGAGAGGGCGTGCGGGTCGAGGATGTCGCCGCGCTGCTCGGACGCGAGGTGCAGGAGGTGGCCGCGCTGCTCGCCATGGCGGAGGCGCCGCGTTGGCTCGACGCTGCGCTGGACCGCGCCGATGACGACCACACGCTGGGCGATTCGATGGCCGACGAATTCGCGCAAGACCCGACCGGAGTCACCCAGAAC
>JAJAZH010000249.1 GCA_026785815.1 Ramlibacter sp.
ACTGACAACTTCCTGAGGATTTCCATGTCTTTGTTCACCGCCGTCGAAATGGCCCCGCGCGACCCGATCCTGGGCCTCAACGAGCAGTTCAACGCCGACACCAACCCGCACAAGGTCAACCTGGGCGTCGGCGTCTACTACGACGACAACGGCAAGCTGCCGCTCCTACAATGTGTGCAGAAGGCGGAAAAACAGATGATGGAAGCGCCCCAGGCCCGCGGCTACCTGCCGATCGACGGCATCGCAGCCAATCACAGCGCGGTGAGGAACCTGGTCTATGGGGCCGAAAGCGATGCCGTCAAGAGCGGCCGCGTCGCGACCCAGCAGGCCATGGGGGGCACTGGCGGCCTGAAGATCGGCGCCGACTTCCTCAAGCGCCTGAACCCCGGCGCCAAGGTGCTGATCAGCGACCCGAGCTGGGAGAACCACCGCGCCCTGTTCACGCAAGCCGGCTTCACGGTCGAGACCTATCCTTATTACAGCGCCGCGGGTCACGGGATCGACTTCGACGGCATGCTCGGCGCGCTCGATGCCGCCCCGGCCGGCACGGTCGTCGTGCTCCATGCCTGCTGCCACAACCCGACCGGCTACGACATCACGCCCGAGCAATGGGAGCGCGTGATCGCCGTCGTCAAGGCCAAGAGCCTGGTGCCCTTTCTGGACATGGCCTACCAGGGCTTCGGCTACGGCATCAAGGAAGACGGCGCTGTGATCGGCAGGTTCCTGGAGTCGGGCCAGAACTTCTTCGTCTCCACCTCATTTTCCAAAAGCTTCAGCCTGTATGGCGAACGGGTCGGCGCCCTGTCGGTGCTGTGCCAGGACAAGGAGGAAGCGAGCCGCGTGCTGTCGCAGCTCAAAATCGTCATCCGCACCAACTACAGCAACCCGCCGATCCATGGCGGCACCGTGGTGGCCATCGTCCTCAACACGCCCGAGCTGCGCTCGATGTGGGAAAAGGAGCTGGGCGACATGCGGCTGCGGATCAAGCAGATGCGGATCGCACTGGTCGAGAAGCTCAAGTCGTCGGGGGTGGAGCGGGACATGAGCTTCATCACCACCCAGATCGGCATGTTCAGCTACTCGGGGTTGAGCAAGGACCAGATGGTCAGGCTGCGCAACGAGTTCGGCGTCTACGGCACCGACACCGGCCGCATGTGCGTGGCAGCGCTCAACAGCCAGAACATCGAATACGTCTGCGCTTCGGTCGTCAAAGTGCTCTGAAGCCCTTTCCCCTGCCGATTCCGGACGCGCTTGCCTGACCTGTTCGTCCTGCTGGTCGCCGAGCCAACCCTGGTGGTGGCCTATGTCGTTTTCGGCATGGTCGGATTCGGCACCACGCTGGTCTCGGCGCCGGTGCTGGCGCATGTCCTGCCGCTCAGCACCGTGGGGCCGGCGCTGGCGCTGACCGACTTCGTCGCCGCCTGGTCCAATGGCTTGCGGCTGGGCGCGCGCGTCGCCCGCGGCGAGTTGCTCCGCCTGGTGCCGCCGATGATCGTCGGCAGTGCACTGGGCGCCTGGGTCCTGTTCGCGGTGCCGGTGCGCACGCTGATGCTGCTGCTGGGCGTCTTTGTCGTGCTGTACGCGCTGAACGGGCTGCGGCCGAAGCCCATCCGGCCGCCGCTGGCGCCGCAATGGGCCTGGTGGTTCGGCGCTGCCGGTGGTGTCCTGAGCGCCCTGTTCGGCGCCGGCGGCTGGATCTACTCGATGTACCTGGTGCGGCGGCTGGACGACCCGCAGCAGGTCCGGGCGACGCAGACCGCGGTGCTCACGGTCAGTTCCACGATCCGGGTCCTGCTGTTCGCCTTCGCCGGGACGTATTCCGAGCCCGGCTTGCTGCTGCTGGTGCTGGCGCTGCTGCCGGCCATGGCGCTGGGCCTGTACATCGGCCACCGGATCACCTTGAAGATGAATCGCCAGCGTTTCATGCAGGTGCTGCATGGGGTGCTGCTGGTCACCGGCGGCAGTCTGCTGCTGCGTGCAATCTGAGCCTGGCGGACCCGCCTGGGAGTAGAGAGATCTCCCTCAACACGAGGTCGGCCAAGTGATATATTGCACTGCAGCAACCGAGACCACAGCATGCTCTATCAGATCTATGAAACCCAACGCTCCCTGATGGAGCCGTTCGCGGACTTCGCGCACGCTGCGGCCAAGCTTTACGGCAATCCGCTGTCCCCGTTCGGCCAGAACCCGCTGGCCCAGCGCATGGCTGCCGGTTACGACCTGGCCTACCGTCTGGGCAAGGACTACGAAAAGCCGGTCTTCGGCCTGACCACGGTCGAAGTCGATGGCGTCGATGTCGCCGTCCACGAGCGGGTCGAGGTCGACAAGCCGTTCTGCGAACTGCGCCGCTTCAAGCGCTTCACCGACGATCCGAAGATGCTGTCCCGCCTGAAAGGCCAGCCGGCGGTGCTGATCGTCGCGCCGCTCTCCGGCCACTACGCGACCCTGTTGCGCGACACCGTGCGCACCATGCTGAAGGACCACAAGGTCTACATCACCGACTGGAAGAACGCCCGCACCGTGCCGCTGTCCGATGGCGAATTCCACCTCGACGATTACGTCAACTATGTGCAGGAGTTCATTCGCCACCTGCAGGGCATCTACGGCAATTGCCACGTCATCAGCGTCTGCCAGCCGACCGTTCCGGTGCTGGCCGCGGTGTCGCTGATGGCCACGCGCGGCGAGGTGACGCCGCTCACCATGACGATGATGGGCGGCCCGATCGACGCCCGCAAATCGCCCACCGCCGTCAACAACCTGGCGATGAACAAAAGCTACGAATGGTTCGAGAGCAACGTGATCTACCGCGTTCCGACCAACTTTGCCGGCGCCGGCCGCCGCGTCTATCCCGGCTTCCTGCAGCACACGGGGTTCGTGGCGATGAACCCGGACCGCCATGCGTCCAATCACTACGACTATTTCAGGAACCTGATCAAGGGCGACGGCGCCAGCACGGAAGCGCACCGCAAGTTCTACGACGAGTACAACGCGGTGCTCGACATGGACGCCGACTACTACCTGGAAACGATCCGCGTGGTGTTCCAGGAATTCGCACTGGTCAACGGCACCTGGGACGTGATCAGCCCGGAAGGCGAACTGGAGCGCGTTCGTCCTGAAGACATCACCACCACCGCCCACTTCACCGTCGAAGGCGAGCTGGACGACATTTCCGGCTCCGGGCAGACCGAGGCGGCGCACGACCTGTGCATCAACGTGCCCAAGGCCCGCCAGAAGCATCTGGAAGTCAAGGGCGCCGGCCATTACGGCATCTTCAGCGGTCGCCGCTGGCGCGACACGGTCTATCCGCAGGTCCGCGACTTCATCGCCCAGCACAAGAGCGGTCCGATGATCAAGGGTTCCGGCAAAAGCTCCACCGCGCTGAAGGCTCCGGTGAAGAAAGTCGCGCAGGCCTCGTGAGCCCGCTGGCCGCGCGGATCCATTCCGCCCTGCCGCAGACCCAGTGCACCCGCTGCGGCTATCCGGACTGCGCTTCCTATGCGCAGGCGGTGGCCGACGGCGCGGCTGAAATCAACCAGTGCCCACCCGGCGGGGCTGAAGGCATCGCTCGCCTGAGCGCCATCACCGGCCGCGCTGCCCTGCCCCTGAACCCCGCCAACGGCGCCGAAGGTCCGCGCACGGTCGCCGTGATCGACGAAGCCTGGTGCATCGGTTGCACCCTGTGCCTGCCCGCTTGCCCCACGGACGCCATTGTCGGCAGCAACAAGCTGATGCACACGGTGATCGAGCCCGACTGCACCGGCTGCGAGTTGTGCATCGCCGTCTGCCCGGTCGACTGCATCAGCCTGGAAAATGTGACCGGCGAGCGCACTGGCTGGCACGCGTGGTCGCAGCCGCAGGCGGAGCGTGCGCTGCAGCGATATGCATTTCATCGTTCGAGGAAGCCGGCAGAACCCGACCAAGCGCAGGTCGACGGAGCTGACCGCAAGCGCGCCGTGATCGAAGCGGCGCTTGCCCGCGCCCGCGCCAAACGCGCCAAACGCGCCGGCTGACCACTACCCGAGGGCGTCGTTCACCTGCTCGTTGAATTCGGCCTGGCTGATGGCCGCGCCGATTTCGCGCGGCAAGGCGTCCCGGACCGAAAACACGCCCAGGATCTTGGCGCCGGGCCCAACGATCGGCAGGTGGCGAAAGCCGCGTTCCAGCATGATGACCACCGCATCCGACACCAGCGTTTCGGGCGGCACGCAGGTCGGATTGGGGGTCATGATTTCACGCACCGTGGTGCGCTCCGGATCGAGGCCCCTGGCCAGCACCCGCGTCATCAAATCGCGCTCGGTCACGATGCCCAGCAGCGCGGCGGGCGGCTCCATGATCAGCACGCTGCCGCAGTTGGCACGCGTCATCACGCCCGCAGCCTCCCGGACGCTGGCATTGGGCCCGATGCTGACCACGTGCTTCTGCGACACCGGTTCGAACACCCTGCGTTCAGCCATGATGGGCCTCCTCGATCTGAATGTAGGCCGGGCGGCGCCCTAACGCAAGGAAGCGTTGATCTTGCCCAGTGCGGAGCTTCCAGGACAGAGCTGCCGCGAGCCGAGCGAGTTGAGCGGCGTGGCGGTGGTGTTGTGGGAGATGTGCAGGTCGGTTGCCAGCGGATCGACGTACAGCAACCCGGTCACGATCTCTCCGCGAGCCTGGTGCTGCTGCATGAAGTTCATGGCTGCGTGGCGATCGGTCGGATCGTATTCGGGATGCAGGCTTCGCAGGCGCAGCAGGGAGCCGTCGTGCTGCCGCACGTCCACCACCTCGCCGGGCGCAAGCTGGACGGTGATCTCGCTGCGCTCGGTGATGAAGTCGATCCGGCTGACCGACTCGTTGTGCTCGCGCACGTAGTCGTAGCTCTTGGTGCTGCCGGGGTGGTTATTGAAGGCGACGCAGGGGCTGATGACGTCGATGAAGGCGGCACCGCCGTGCTCCATGGCGCCCTTGATCAGCGGGACCAGCTGTGCCTTGTTGCCCGAGAAACCGCGCCCGACGTAGGTGGCCCCCAATTGCAGCGCCATGGCGACCAGGTCCACCGCATTTTCGCTGTTGATGACGCCCTTCTTGCTCTTGGAGCCGTGGTCGGCGGTGGCCGAGAACTGGCCCTTGGTCAGGCCGTAGACACCATTGTTCTCTACGATGTAGGCCATGCGCACGCCGCGCCGCATGGCGTGGGCGAACTGGCCGAGGCCGATCGACGCCGAGTCGCCGTCGCCCGACACGCCGAGGTACAGCAGGTCGCGGTTGGCGAGATTGGCGCCGGTCAGCACCGACGGCATGCGGCCGTGCACGGTGTTGAAGCCGTGCGAGGCGCCGAGGAAATAGTCCGGCGTCTTCGAACTGCAGCCGATGCCCGACAGCTTGGCCACCCGGTGCGGCTGGATGTCCAGTTCCCAGCAGGCCTCGATGATCGCTGCCGAGATCGAGTCGTGGCCGCAACCGGCGCACAGCGTCGAGATCTTGCCTTCATAGTCGCGCCGCGTGTAGCCGACCTTATTGGTCTGCAGCGACGGATGGTGCAAGCGGGGTTTTGCC
Organism: Ramlibacter sp.; assembly: GCA_026785815.1. Taxonomy (GTDB): domain Bacteria; phylum Pseudomonadota; class Gammaproteobacteria; order Burkholderiales; family Burkholderiaceae_C; genus Ramlibacter. The sequence continues at coordinate 5,539 of JAJAZH010000249.1, forward strand.
AGGTAGGTCATACAGCTTGCTCCCGGGGTTGCAGCTTGCCAGGTGGCGGCTTCACGACCGCGGCCTCAATGTGGGCGCGGATCGCGCCGGTGATGAAACGCGCCGTGATCGGCGTGCCGTCGAAGTGCAGCACCCGCACCAGCCGCTTGGGATCGATCTCCAGCTCGTTGACCAGCAGGCTGCGCATCTGGGCGTCGCGGTTCTGTTCGACCACGAACACCGTGTCGTGGTCGGCCAGGAACCGGGCGACGCTGGCCGGGAACGGAAAGGCCCGCAACCGCAGGGCATCGATGTGGATACCTGTGTTATCCAGGTCCTCCAGCGCTTCCTGCATCGCCGGACTGGTCGAGCCGAAATAGATGACGCCCAGCCGCGTGCGCTCCGCCGCCGGCCGCAGCACCGGTTGCGGCACCAGCGTGGCGGCGGTGGCGAATTTCTTCAGCAGCCGTTCCACGTTGTAGATGTAGTCCTGCCCGCGCTCAGAGTACCGCGCATAAGGGTCGCGCGTGGTGCCGCGCGTGAAGTAGCTGCCCCTGGTCGGATGGGTTCCCGGCAGCGTGCGCCAGGGGATACCGTCACCGTCCACATCCTTGTAGCGGCCGAAGTCCTTGCCGGCCTCCAGTTCCTCGGCGCTCATCACCTTGCCGCGGTCGTAGTCGCGCCCTTCTTCCCACACGAACGGCCGGCACAGCCGCTGGTTCATGCCGATGTCGAGGTCCGTCATCACGAACACCGGCGTCTGCAGCCGGTCCGCCAGGTCGAGAGCGGCCGCCGCGTGATCGAAGCATTCATGCGGATCCTCGGGGAACAGCAGCACGTGCTTGGTGTCGCCGTGCGAAGCATAGGCGCACGACAGGATGTCGGCCTGCTGGGTGCGGGTCGGCATGCCGGTGGACGGTCCGCCGCGCTGGACGTTGATGATGGTGACGGGGATCTCGGCGAAGTAAGCCAGGCCGATGAACTCGGTCATCAGCGAGACGCCTGGCCCGGATGTGGCCGTGAAAGCGCGAGCGCCGTTCCAGCCGGCTCCGACCACCAGGCCGATCGAGGCCAGCTCGTCCTCGGCCTGGATGATCGCGTAGCGGTGCTGGCCGGTGGCCGGATCGACCCGGAACTTGCCGCAGTATTTTTCGAAAGCCTCCGCCACGGACGACGACGGCGTGATCGGGTACCAGGCCGCCACGGTGGCGCCGCCGTAGACGCAACCCAGCGCCGCAGCGCTGTTGCCGTCGACGAAGATGCTGTCGCCGACTTTGTCCGCGCGCTTCACCCGGATGCCCAGCGGCGCCTGCAGGTGTTCCCGGACGAAGTCGCGGCCCAGGTGCAGCGCCTGCACGTTCGACGCCAACAGCTTTTCCTTGCCCTTGTACTGTTCGCCGAACAGCTGCTCGATCGCCTCCGCCTCGACCTCGAGCAGCACGGAGAGCGCGCCGACGTAGACGATGTTCTTGAACAGCTGGCGCTGGCGCGGGTCGGTGTAGACGGCATTGCAGATCTCCGTGAGCGGCATGCCGATCACCTGGATGTCGGGCCGGAATTTCTCCGGCGGCAACGGCCGCGTGCTGTCGTAGAACAGGTACCCGCCCGGCTCCAGTTCAGCGACGTCCGCATCCCAGGTTTGCGGGTTCATCGCCACCATCATGTCGATGCCGCCGCGCCGGCCCAGGTGGCCTTTCTCGGTCACGCGCACCTCGTACCAGGTCGGCAGGCCCTGGATGTTGCTGGGGAAGATGTTGCGCGGGCTGACCGGCACGCCCATCCGCAGGATCGCCTTGGCGAACAGCTCGTTGGCGGACGCCGAGCCCGACCCGTTGACGTTTGCGAACTTGATGACGAAATCGTTGACAGCTTCGATTCGAGGCAATGCAGCCCCCACGTTTGCGGCCACCGCCGCTGCACTGCCCCCCAAGGGAGCCTTCGCGCCTTGGGACGGCCCGGCGGCGCTCACTGGAGTACCTTCGTGCTGCGCACTGCGGTATTCGCCCTTGGGGCGGCCCGGCGGGCTCATGCCGGCACCCCCACCTGCGCCGCCGTTCCGGCCGGCGTCATCTTGAGCAGGAATTTCTGCATGTCCCAGGCCCCGGTCGGACAGCGCTCGGCGCACAACCCGCAATGCAGGCAGACGTCCTCGTCCTTCACCATCACCCGCCCGGTCTTCAATCCGGCGGATACGTACAGGTCCTGCGCCAGGTTCAGCGCCGGAGCCTTCAGCCGCGTCCGCAGGTCCGGCTCATCGCCGTTGGCGGTGAAGGTGATGCAGTCCATCGGGCAGATGTCGACACAGGCGTCGCATTCGATGCACAGCGGTTCGGCGAACACCGTCTGCACATCGCAGTTCAGGCAACGCCCCGCCTCCTTGATGGCGGTGGCGACGTCGAATCCCAGCTCGACCTCGACCTTGATGCTGGCCAGCGCTTTTTCGGCTTTGGCCCACGGCACCTTGTAGCGGGTGTCGTTAGCGGTGTCGTTGTCGTAGCTCCACTCGTGGATGCCCATCTTCTGCGACACCAGGTTGGTCATCGGATCGGGCCGCACCCGCACGTCCCCGTCATGCAGGAACAGGTCGATCGACACCGCCGCGTCGTGCCCGTGGGCGACCGCGGTGATGATGTTCTTGGGCCCGAAAGCGGAATCGCCGCCGAAAAACACGTTCGGGACGCTCGATTGCAGGCTGGTCGGGTCCAGCTTCGGCAGCCCGCGTTCATCGAAGGCGATCCCGCAATCGCGCTCGATCCACGGAAAGGCGTTCTCCTGGCCGACCGCGACCAGCACGTCGTCGCAGGCGAAAAATGCATCTTTCTCGCCGGTCGGAACCAGGCTGCGTTTGCCCTTGTCGTCGTACACCGCCTGCACGATCTCGAAGGTCATCCCCAGCAGCTTGCCGCCCTGCTGCACGAAGGCCTTGGGCACGTGGAAGTTGACGATCGGGATGCCTTCATGCATCGCGTCTTCCTTCTCCCACGGCGATGCCTTCATCTCGTCGAAGCCGCTGCGCACGATCACCTTGACATCCTCGCCGCCGAGCCGCCGGGCCGAGCGGCAGCAGTCCATTGCCGTGTTGCCGCCGCCCAGCACGATCACGCGCTTGCCGACCTGGGTGATGTGGCCGAACGAAACCGAGGCCAGCCAGTCGATCCCGATGTGGATGCTGGCCGCCGCCTCCTGCCGTCCGGGCAGGTCGAGGTTGCGTCCGCGCGGCGCCCCGCAGCCCACGAAGATGGCGTCGTACTCTTGGGCCATCAGGACCTGCATCGAAGCGATGCGCTCGCCGCTGCGAAACTCGACTCCAAGGTCCAGGATGTAGCCGGTCTCTTCGTCGATCACCGATTCGGGCAACCGGAATCGCGGGATCTGGGTGCGGATGAAGCCGCCGGCCTTTGCCTCGCCGTCGTACACCGTCACCTGGTAACCCAGCGGTGCCAGGTCCCGCGCGACTGTCAGCGAGGCCGGGCCGGCGCCGATGCAGGCAATCCGCCGGCCGTTCGCCGGCGCGATGCGCGGCATGCGCGCGCGAACGTCGTCCTTCATGTCGGCCGCCACCCGCTTCAGCCGGCAGATCGCCACCGGCTCCGGCAGGAACGGGGCGCCGGCGCCCGGGCCGTTGTTTTCTTACACCCGGCTGCGGCGGCAGGCCGGTTCGCACGGACGGTCGCAGGTGCGCCCGAGAATTCCGGGGAAGACGTTGGATTCCCAGTTGATCATGTAAGCGTCGCTGTAGCGGCCCTGCGCGATCAGCCGGATGTATTCCGGGACCGGCGTGTGCGCGGGGCACGCGTACTGGCAGTCGACGACCTTGTGGAAATAGGCCGGGTTGGCAATATTGGTTCGCTGCAAAGCTGTCTCCCTGCCTGGCCCGCCGCTCCCCGGGACAGGGTCGGAAGGCTGTGGGGTACTTTGTCCCCGGTGCAGTCTATGCGCGGCGGATGGAGAAAGACTCTCGGGTGAATCCCGCAGAAACCATCCGGCCGGCCGGAGACGCGTGCGACCCCGGCCGTCAGTTGCCGGTGCTGCTGGAGGCGGTTAGCCACTTGCCTGCAAACGCCGGGGCCGG
>JAJAZH010000250.1 GCA_026785815.1 Ramlibacter sp.
GCAGTGTGCTGTTCAACGGCTACGTGACCGACATCACCGAGCTCAAGGCGATGCAGGATGCGGTGCACCAGGCGCAGGACGAAGTGATTTCGTCCAACCGGATCAAGGAGGCCGCACAGCAGGAAGCGTTGGCCAAGTCGGCCTTCCTGGCGACCATGAGCCACGAAATCCGCACCCCGATGAACGGGGTGATCGGCATGACCAGCCTGTTGCTGGACACGCCGCTGACCCGGGAGCAGCGAGAGTTCACCGAAGTGATCCGGCAAAGCGGCGAAGGCCTGCTGGTGGTGATCAACGACATCCTCGACTTTTCCAAGATCGAGTCCGGACACATGGAGCTCGAGTGGCAACCCTTCGAACTGCGCGAAGGAGTCGAGAGCAGCATCGAGCTGCTGGCCCTGAAGGCGCAGGAAAAGCAGCTCGACCTGGTCTACCTGATCGAGCCGGATGTGCCGGCCTGGATCCACGGCGACCTGCCCCGGCTGCGGCAGGTGCTGGTCAACCTGATCTCCAATGCGCTCAAGTTCACCGAGCGCGGCGAGATTTTCGTTTCGGTTCGCAACGTGACCGCGCCGCCGGCCTCGGGCGTTGCGACCAAAAGCCGGTTCGTGGGCCTGGAGATGTGCGTCCAGGACACCGGGATCGGGATCCCGCCGGACCGGCTCGACCGCCTGTTCCAGGCTTTCAGCCAGGTCGATTCGAGCACGGCGCGGCGTTATGGAGGCACCGGGCTGGGGCTGGCGATTTCCAAGCGGCTGGTCGAGGCGATGGGCGGCGAACTCTGGGTCGAGAGCGAGCCCGGCGCCGGCACCCGCTTCTTCTTCAGCATCCTGACCGAGGCGGCGACGCCGGTCGCCAGCGCCGCGCCGATCGACCTGGCCGAGATGCGCGGCAAGCGGGTGCTGCTGGTCGACGACAACCGGGTCAACCTGCGCATCCTGGGGCTGCAGGCGCAGGGCTGGGGCATGGTCCACCGCGCCTTTGCCAGTCCCGCCGAGGCGCTCGCCGTGCTCGAGGCCGGTGAGTTGTTCGACGTCGTCATCATCGACCTGCACATGCCGGAGATGGGGGGCGTCCCGTTCGCGCAGAAAGTCCGTGCCTTGCGCAACGGCCTGCCGATCCTGCTGCTGTCGTCGGGCAGCATGCGTCACTCCGCCGACGACAGCTTGTTCAGTGCCGTGCTGGCCAAGCCAGCCCGCCAGGTCGCGCTGCGCGATGCGGTGGCTGCCGCGCTGGCGACGACCGGCACGGTCCGGCGCCCGCCGCGCGCTGGAACCTCGCTGTTCGATCCGACGCTGGCCGAGCGCATGCCGATGCGCATCCTGCTGGCCGAAGACAACGAGGTCAACCAGCGGGTCGCGCTGCGGATGCTCAAGGGCTTCGGCTACCAGGCGGACGTCGCCAGCAACGGCATCGAGGCGATCGCCGCACTGCAGCGCCAGCCTTACGACCTGGTGCTGATGGACATCCAGATGCCCGAGATGGACGGCCTGGAAGCCACGCGCCGGATCGTGCGCGACTACCAGGCGTCCGACCGGCCCCGGGTCGTGGCCATGAGCGCCAACGCGATGCGTGAAGACATGGAAGCGGCGATGCTGGCGGGCGTCGACGACTATGTGGTCAAGCCCATCGGGGTGCCGATGCTTCGCGCTGCGCTCGAAAAGTGCAGCGAGCTGCGCACCCGGCGCGGCCGGACCGGCAGCTCGTTGCCCGCCGCGCTGATCCAGCCTGGCAGCGCGGTGGCCGGACTCGACGAGAACCAGCTTTGCAGTTTCATGGAGCTCGACCCGTCGGGCGACTTCCTCAAACGGCTGATCCAGTCGTTCGACAGCGGCTCCCGCAAGTTGTTCGTCGACCTGCGTCAGGCCCTCGGCAACGGCAATGCGCACGCCGCCGGCTCGGCTGCGCATCAGCTGGCCGGAATGAGCAGCAACCTCGGCGTGCGGGAGATGACTCGCGCGGCACGGGCCCTGGAAGCCGCCGCGCGCCACGGCACGCTGGAGGGCGGCGCCGGGCTGGCGGCCGGTTGCGAGCGCGAGATGGAACGCGGACTGGCCGCGCTGCTGCTGTTCCTGGAACGCAACCGGCAGCCGGCTTGAGGCGCGGGGTCAGGCGCCGAGCCGCGTTGAGAATGGCAGCTGTGCTCAACGGCAATCGTTCAACTTCCCCCACTCGACCATTGTCAGTTTGAAAAGCTTGTCAGCCGTCTCCCGCAGTGAGGCGGCGAGCAGAATCTGCTCCGGAGTTGCACACACTCCCGCCCGATACGCGTTTGCGGTTGCCGACACCACAACCCGCTCAGCTGCTGCAGCAGCCAGGTCTGCCTCCCTGAAAGATTTGAACAAGGCAATCGGCCGTGAGGGAATGAGGTCTCTCAGGAGTCGCAGGTTGCCGTAGCCGACGCCGGTGGCGGTGGTGTACTTGTTCATGGCTTGCCGAACCTTGCTTCTTTTGGGCTGGTCGACGCGGCCGCAGAGCAATCTGCCGGATCGACCAGTACGCCCACCGTATCCGTTCCAGGCTCGCTGATCTGTGCGGTAGCGCGCTTAGCGATCAGCGGCAGACGCGGCAGAAGCGGCAGGAAAGCGCAGTTGCTGCCGGCTGGAGAACTGGCGCTCCTCACCGGTGACGGGGTCGCGAAAAGCGATGCTCTCGGCCAGCAGCCGAAGCGGGTTGTCGACCTCGTCACCGCCTTGCGGGAGCAAACTCGGATAGATGCGGTCGCCCAGGATCGGCAACCCCAGGGCGGCCATGTGCACCCGCAACTGGTGCCGCCTGCCGGTCAGGGGGCGAAGCCGATAGCGGGCAAGGC
>JAJAZH010000251.1 GCA_026785815.1 Ramlibacter sp.
CCGCGCGATTCGCAGCCGATCGAGTACGTCCGCGCCGGCGCGCCACCGGCGCTGCTGCTCGCCGCGACCAAGGACGATCTGGTGAATCCGCAGCGCAACTCGGTCGGCATGGCGACGCGCCTGCGCGCGGCCGGCGTGCCGGTCACGCTCAAGCTGTACGAGCGAGTCAGCCACGTCACGCTGCTGGCCGCAATCACCAAGCCGCTCGACTGGCTGGCGCCGGTTCGGGCCGAGGTGCTGGCCTTCCTGGGCTTGCCCGCCGGCAGCTGAACGGCCGATGGCACGGGTTTGCCGTGTTAGGATTTTTTCGGGCTGGCAGGCATTGACCAGCCAGGTCCGAAAAAATATGACAGGAGACAAGACATGCTTTCAAGGCGAGTCATCTGGCGCGTCGCCGCCGGCGTTGCTGCATCTTCGATCCTCGGCCTGGCACCCTGGCAGGCGGCGCAGGCGCAGGCCTATCCGAACAAACCGATCAAGATGATCGTGCCTTTCCCGGCCGGGGGCACAACCGACATCGTCGCTCGCCTGGTGGCGCAACGTATGAGCGAGTCCATGGGCCAGCCGGTGTTGGTCGACAACCGGGGCGGTGCCGGCGGAGCGATCGGAGCCGACCTGGTGGCGAAGGCCGCGCCTGACGGCTACACCATCCTGATGCACAACATCACCTTCCCGATTTCGTCGGTGGCGCAGACGCTGGCCAGGACCTCGCCGTTCAACGTCGAAACCGATTTCGCGGGAATCTCGATCGCGGTCTACGTTCCCTTCGTCCTCACCTCGCACCCGAGCGTGCCGGCGAAGGACCTGCGTGAACTGGCGGCACTGCTGCGCAGCAACAAGTCGCTGCAGTACAACTATGGCTCGACCGGTCCGGGCTCGGCCATGCACGTTCTGGGCGAATCCTTCAAGCGGGAAGCCAAGGTCGACATGGAGCACATCGCGTTCAAGGGCGCGGCGCCGATGAAGCAGGAGTTGCTGTCCGGCCGGCTCCAGATCGGCGGCGACCAGCTGTCATCGTCGCTGACCGAAATCAAGGCTGGAACGCTCAAGGTGCTGGCCACCACGGCGTCGAAGCGGATCGCGCCCTTGCCGGATGTGCCGACGGTGCGCGAACTCGGCTTCCCCGCGCTGGAACTCGAGGGCTGGAACGGCCTGTTCGCACCGGCCCGCACGCCCAAGGACGTGATCGACCGGCTGCAGCGAGAGGTCGCACTGGCGGTGCGGCACCCGGACCTGGTCAAGCGGTTCGCCGACCTGGGTGCCGAAGGCGTGGGTTCCACGCCGGCCGAGCAGGACGCGATCCTGCGGCGCCAGATGGATCAGTTCCGCGGAGTCATCCGCGACATGAAGCTCGAATAGCCGGCAGCCGCTCAGGCCTTGCCGCCCGAGCCCAGCCACCAGACCGGCAGCTGGGTGCAGTCGGCCTGGTCCAGCCCGGCTCCTGCCGCACGCTCGAAGCAGCCCAGCGCGAGCGCCGTCAATGGCAGTTCGCGACCTTGAAGCTGCGCCTGAGCGAGCATGGCATTCATGTCCTTGCGCATCGTTGCCACGTCCACAGTGACCTGCGTGCTCTTGGCGCCGGACAGGGCCTGGGCAATCATCGGGCCGCGCACCTTGAGCATGTTCGGCCCGCCCGATGTCTCCGAGAAGATCTCGACGACGCGCGCCGGGTCGAGCCCCAGCGGCTGGATCAGCGACAGGGCTTCGCCCAGCGTCTGCCAGTACACCATCAGCGGCAGGTTGATCGCGAGTTTCATGGTCGCACCGGCGCCGTGCGGACCGACATGCTCGACCCGTCGACACAACTGGCCGAGCACCTCGCGCGCGCGTTCGAGGTCGCCGCTGTCCCCGCCGACGAATCCGAGCAGCTTGCCCTCCTGTGCCGGGCCGACGCTGCCGCCGACCGGGCATTCCAGGTAGGCGGCGCCGGCGAGGTTGACCTTGGCTGCCATCTGCCGCTGCGTGGCGGGTTTCACGGTGCTCATGTCGATCAGCAACTTGCCTTTCACCGCTCCCTCCAGCAGCCCTTGCGGCCCGCTGTAGACGTCGTCCAGCGCCCGCTCGTCGGTCACCATCGAGATCACCAGATCGGCCATGCCGGCCAGCTCGGCCGGCGTCGCGGCCCATTGCGCGCCCAAGGCGAGCAGCGGCTCGGCCTTGTCCCGGGTCCGGTTCCAGACCGTCACGCGATGCTTGCAGCCCAGCAGGCGCCGAGCCATGGCGCCGCCCATTTTTCCGGTTCCTGCAATGCCGATGTGCATGGGATCTCCTGTGGCTTGGTGTGATTCGACCGGGGGGATCATAAATCGCGCCCTTGGGAGGCGTCGTCTCCGGGGCGGGTTCGGGAGCCCCGAAGAGCACAGCGGCACAGCTAAAATCAAGGAGCCACGCGTCAATGTGGTCTGCCGGTCGCACGATTCCTCTCACCCTCATCGGACCTCACCATGCCTCTCGTTTCCATGCGCGAACTGCTGGACCATGCCGCCGACAACAGTTACGGCATTCCGGCCTTCAACGTCAACAACCTCGAGCAGGTCCAGGCCGTCATGGAGGCAGCCAAGGAGACCGGCGCGCCGGTGATCCTGCAGGCCAGCGCCGGTGCGCGCAAGTACGCCGGCGAACCTTTCATCAAGCACCTGATCCTGGCGGCGCTCGAGGCCTATCCCGACATCCCGCTGGTGATGCACCAGGACCACGGCCAGAACCCGGACGTCTGCCGCGGCGCCATCGATCTCGGTTTCTCCTCGGTGATGATGGACGGCTCGCTGGAAGCCGATGGCAAGACCATCGCCAGCTACGAATACAACGTCGAGGTCACGCGCAAGGTGGTCGACATGGCGCATGCCACCGGCGTTTCTGTGGCGGGTGAACTCGGCTGCCTGGGCAGCCTGGAAACCATGCGGGGCGACAAGGAAGACGACCACGGCACCGAGAGCACGATGACCCGCGAGCAGTTGCTGACCGACCCGGAACAAGCAGCCGACTTCGCCAAGCGCACCCACATCGATGCGCTGGCGATCGCCATCGGCACCAGCCACGGCGCCTACAAGTTCAGCCGCAA
>JAJAZH010000252.1 GCA_026785815.1 Ramlibacter sp.
GGCCAGGCTTGGGCTTGCCGGGCTGCAGCCCCTGCGATGCGAGCTGCAGGCTGGCGATGCCGGGGCCCTGGTCGGAGATTTCCGCCACCAGCGCCTGGCAGCGGCAATGCGGCGAGTGGGTGTCGAACATGAAGGTGAGGTTGCCTTCGCCCGCGTACTGGACCGCATTGCGCGCGATTTCCGAGACCGCCGTCACCAGCCGGATCCGTTGCAGCGCTTCCAGGCCGAACAGCTCGCCGACCTGGCGCGAACGCTCGCGCACCGCGCTCAGGCTATCGCTTCCGAGCTTGACCGAGTCCAGCCGGTGTCTCATGCGTTTCTCCTGGCAACCACCAGGGTGGCGTCGTCCGAATCGCGGGCATGGTCGCGCAACAGCACCGATGCGATCACGCTGGGATGGTGGGTCAGCAGGCCAGGGTACCTGGCCTGGCTCCAGCGGCTGGACCGGCCGTCGGTGGACAGGATTGCGAGCGAACCGGCTCCCCAGGGCGCCTGCTGCCTGCGCATCTCCCGGACCCGATAGCCCACGATGCCCTCGAACGAGCGGCAAACAAAGGCTGCTTGAGCGAGAACACGAAGGTCGCGGTCTCGGAGCAGGAAAAGCCGGCGACGGCGCGGTTCCTCGACCGGTTGGACAGCAGGGCGCGCACGTCGTTCCAGTGCGCACCGGTGAGCTGCTCGTCGTAGCCGTGACGCACCGCCATCGAGAAGCCGGACCGGAAGGAGCGAGACTGCTCCTGGATTTCATTGGGATCGAGTTCGCGGCGACCGCTCAGCGCCAGCTGGGAGTCGACCCAGCTGCCCAGGGACGAGGATTCCTGTGTCTTCAAGATGTTGGTTAAACCCTGGGTGTTCACTGACGTTCCTTGTGTCCTGCAGCCGTTGAAAAACGGCTGGAAGATAAACCGGTTGAGGGTAACACCGTTGCGCAGCCGGCGTGTCAGTTGGAGGGCGGATAGGCGTCCAGCAAGCCCTGCTGCATCCAGTGCAGCCGAGCCAGCCGCGCCAGGCCGATCGGGCGGTGACCGCGGGCGCGATTCGCGGCAGCAATCTCGAACAGGACTCGCTGCTTGGCGAAGATCATCCCGAAGGCCTGCGCGGCGCCGAGATCCGGATCCCAGGCCTGGATCGCCTCCGAGCCGGCCCCGTTGACTTCCATGACGCGCAAGCCGCGGCCTTCGCGCAGCGCCTGCAGGTCGGGAAATCGCAGGTCGAAGCGGCCGAAGTGGAATTGCCGCATGTCTTGCGCGATCGCGTCGATGGCGGCCGTGAGATCGGGCGTGATGCAGGCGCTGCCGTCGCGATACAGGCCGCCGACGCGGGTCGAGCCGATCATCGCCAGCCGCACGCTCTCGCCGTCCGCTGGAACGCGGGAACAGTCGACCGCGATTTCATGGCCGGACCGTTGCGCCCGGCCGGCCCGCGGATCGGCGGCGATCAACTCGGCCACCGTCGACAGCCCGTCGCCCAGCACCTGCGGCGGGAAGCGCAGGGCCAACCCAGTGATCCGGCCCGTCGGCTCCTGCGGATGGCGGGCATAAAAAACGCCGGCTTCGCCCGCATCCGGAATCCATTGCTGCAGCACCACCGTCTGGGCCGCAGGGAACGTGGCCAGGTAGCGGGCCAACGCCGGCTCGTCGCCGATCCGGCGCACGCCGAAACCGCACATCCCGAGATCGGGCTTGGCCACCACAGGAAACGCGATGCCCGCGCGCGCCATGGCGGCGCGGATCGCCGCCTTTGAGGCGCGTGCCTCCGGTGGCAGCGCGCAGTAGGGCGCGAGCGAGGCCCGCGCCAGGGGGCCCATCGCATCGAAGTATTCGCACTTGGTTTCGCCGACCAGTCCGCCTGCGGTGATGCCCGGATTGGCGGCGGACGGCAGCGTGAAACTGCGATGTCGCAACCCCAGCCAAAGCCACTGCAGCACCAACGGCACGCAGATCAGCCACTTGGGCATCCGTTCCAGCGGATTGCGGCGGACCGCCCCGCCACCTGCGTCAGGCATTGGCGACGGCCCGCCGGTAGCGGGCGGGCAGGTCTTCCATTCGAACCAGAAGCGGCAGGTCAGCGCAGTTGAAAGTCGGGTCCCAGGCCGGCGGTCCCAGCACGCGGGCGCCCAGGCGCAGGTAGGAATTGACCAGGGCCGGCGGCTCGACATCGAGCGACCTCAGTTGCCCGTCGCCCGGCAGCGGCAGCGGCCGGCGCGGCGCGATCCGGCAGTGGGGCGCCGACAGATGGGTCTGGCGCAGGCGGTTCCAGACGCCGGCGGCGGCGCTCGGGTCGGCGTGCAGCGGCACGCTGGCGCAGCCCATCATGGTGTCCAGGTCATGCTCCGTCATAAACTCGGCCAGCGCGCTCCAGAGCACCAGCATCACCCGCCCGTGGCGGTGGGCCGGGTGCACGCAACTGCGGCCCAGTTCCAGCATGCGGGGCCGCAGCGGCGCCAGTGGCGTCAGGTCGAACTCACTGTCGGCATAACTGGAGCCGGCGCGTCGTGCCTGGGACGGAGTCAGCGCACGGTAGGTGCCGATCACCTGGCCCGACTCGCCATCGCGCACCAGCAGGTGCTCGCAGAAATCGTCATAGCGGTCGACGTCGTGCAATGGCACGGAGGTCGGCAACTGCGCGCCAAACTCGCGCGCGAACACGTCGAAGCGCAGCCGCTGCGCCTCGCGCACCTCGTCGCCATGGCGCGCCCATCCAACGGACAGTCGGTGCCGGCTTGAGAGGGTGGCGTCGTGCATTCGGCCAGCATAGTGGACGGCGGGTGGAAGCCGGGGAGACGCGGGCAAGGATGAGGCCGGCGCCTACAAGATCGACCCGAAGTTGCGGCGAATATCGAGCCATGAACGCCGTTTCCAAGGAGCAGGCGCTGCTCCAACTCGGCCGCTGGCTGCAGGCGTCGCACTATCGCTTTACCACCGGCACTCCGGCCACCCACGCACGGGTCAACGCTCGGCCCGAGGCCCGCCAGGCCCGCAGCGTGCGCGATGCGTTCGGCTGGAGCCGTCCCTTCGATGCCGCTCTGCTGCCCGAATCCGTGCTCGGCTGGCTGCGCCAGGGCGACCTGCTGGAAGAAGAGGGCGCGCTGCTGGACGAGGAGTGCGCGCTGCTCAGGAGCCGGGTCCGGTTCTCGTCGCTCGGCGCCCAGCTGTATGCGCATTCGAGTTTCCCGACCGGCGACGCCGATGCCGTTTTCTTCGGACCGGACAGCTACCGCTTTGCCAGCCTGATCGAATCCGAACTGCAACGGCAGGCGCTGGCGACCGGCGCGCGGATCCTCGACGTCGGCTGCGGCGCCGGGCCGGGCGGCATGGTGGCGGCACTGGCCAGCATCGCTGCCGACCCGCAGCTGGTGCTGGCCGACATCAGCGAGAAAGCGTTGCTGCATGCGCGCGCCAATGCAGCCATGGCGCAGCTGGACCGGGTGGATTTCGCGCTCTCTGACTTGTACGCCGGGGTTGCAGGCCAGTTCGACCTGATCGTCTCCAACCCGCCCTATCTGGTCGACGCCTCGGCACGGACCTATCGCGATGGCGGCGGCCC
>JAJAZH010000253.1 GCA_026785815.1 Ramlibacter sp.
ACCACCGAGAAGTTGGTGCCCGTGAGTGCGCCGGTGCCACCGGTCCCGACTTGGAAAATCCAGACCGCGTTCGCGGTGCCCCGCCCGTCGAGCGTCAACGTGCCGGTCAGCGTGGCCGCTGCCGCGAAGCAGTAGACGCCGGGCAGGAGCGTGACCCCGTCAAGGGTGCCGGTGAGGGTCTGGTCGCAGCGGACGGCCTTGAACGCGTCGTACGCGCTATTGAAGTCAGTTAAAACCTTAGCGGAGACCGGCGCGATGATCGCCCCAGCAATCGTGCACCCGGTTTGAACGACCGAGGCCGGGGCGCCGGAGGAGCCGACGTCTCCGGTGATGGAGGAATTGGTGCAGGTCACCGCCCCGTTCCCCCCGGGCGCTGCACTCAGGACTGCAAACTTCGACGCCGCACCCAGCGATGGCGCGGTGGCGGCGAATGCCGGAGCGGCACCGACAAGCAGCGCAGTCGCCGCCAGCAAACAAGTGGAGAGGTACTTCTGAAGATGATTCATGGCGCGTTTCCTTATGCAAGTTTTTCAGAGGGACAAGGCACATTCCCCATCGGGCTGTAGCCCGATGCACTGCAGCGGAGTCCCAGCACCGGGATTGTTCCTTCAGCACGACAGGGAAGTCTCATACAGGTCTTCTCCAAGCCAAGGCTGGATCAACCGGCCGTGAGGCCCTCCATCGACCGTGCTTTTATAGCACCAGTCTCCTGCAGTGTGCCCGGCTGGGCATTGAACCGACGATCGCAGCGAGCAGGCGTGGAACTGCTTTGCCTTGGGCGCACTATGTGCTTGCCTGTGCGTGCACGGCGGCTGGGGTTTACCCGCAACCCCAGTGGCGGATCACTGGGAAAGCAGCGAACATCGGGCATGACCCCCAGCACCCTGCTCTCCACCAACGACGTCGCCCCGCGCGAACGGGCGCCGGTCTGGCGCGAGTGGGTGTTCCAGCACTTCGGCGGCCTCGACTCCGACCTGTACGGCGATACCGATTTCGAAGGCCACATGGCGGCCTCGCATGCCGGCGAGGTCATCCTCACCAAGCTGGAAGCGAACCGGCATCGCGTGATGCGCACGCCCGGAATGGCCCGCACCAGCGAGGTCGGCTACCTCAAGATCGTTGCGCCGTGGCGCGGCCAGGCGACCGTGGAACAGAACGGCCGCCGGGCCAGCACCGGCGAGGGCGGCTGGGTGATCTACGACACCACCAACAGCTACGACATCGCCAATCCTGAGCGCTGCGAGCACCTGATCGTGATGCTGCCCAAGGACCAGATGGCCGAGCGCGGCGTGCGCCTGGGCGAGCTGATGGCGCGCCGGGTTGGCGGCACCAGCGGCATCTCCCGCGTCACGCTGGAGACGATGCGCAGCACCTACCAGGAACTGCCGCACATGAGCGACACGGCAGCCCGCGGCGCCGGCGAACTGATCATGCAGCTGGTGCGGCTGTCATTGCTCGAACTGGCCGGCCAGGAGACTGCTCAGACGCAGCGGGAGGCGCTGCGCGACCGCATCCGCAGCCATGTGGCGCGGCACCTGCGCGATCCGCAGCTGTCGATCGACGGCATCGCCCGGGCCCTCAACTGCAGCAAACGCCATCTCTACAACGCATTCGCCGACGACCAGGAGACGCTGGCCGGCTACATCCTGCAGCAGCGGCTGCAGGGCTGCATCCGGGAACTGCGGGACAGGGCGCCAGCCGGGCGCCCCATCACCGAGATCGCCCTGTCCTGGGGCTTTTCCAACCTCTCGCACTTCAGCCGGGTGTTCCGCGAGCACTGCGGCATGAGCGCGAGCGAATTCCGCCAACAGCGCGCCTAGGAGAACAAGCATGGAGATCGCATCCCTCAGGCAGGTTGTCAGCGCCGACGAGTGGCAGCTGCGCGTCGACCTCGCCGCCTGTTACCGGCTGGTGGCCATGTACGGCTGGGGCGACCTGGTCTTCACCCACATCACGGCGCGGGTCCCGGGGCCGGAGCATCACTTCCTGATCAACCCGTACGGTCTGATGTTCGACGAGATCACGGCGTCGTCGCTGGTGAAGGTCGACCAGCAGTGCAACAAGATCATCGACTCGCCCTTCCCCGTCAACCCGGCTGGCTTCGTGATTCACAGCGCGGTGCATGAGGCCCGCGAGGACATCACCTGCGTGCTGCACACCCACACCCGAGCCGGGGTTGCGGTCAGCGCCCAGCAGGGCGGCATCCTGCCGATCTCGCAGCAGTCGACCTTCATCCTGGCCTCCCTGGCGTACCACGACTACGAGGGCGTGGCCTTCCGCGACGAGGAAAAGCCGCGTCTGCAGGCCGACCTGGGCAGCGCGAATTTCCTGGTGCTGCGCAATCACGGCCTGCTCACCGTCGGCAAGACCATCGCCGACGCCTTCCTGGCGATGTACACATTCGAGAACGCCTGCCGGATCCAGATCGACGCCCAGGCCGGAGGCGAGCTGATCGCGGTCAATCCGCTGATCGTCAAGGGCGTGGCCCAGGCGATGAAGGTGCAGACCGGCGGCTTGGGCGGAGCGTTCGTCTGGCCGGCGCTGCTGCGCCGTCTCGACCGGCTCGAACCGGGCTACACCGATTAGCCTGCCGACACCGGCGCGGACACTGCCAGCTCCAGCGCCGGATTGCCGCTCGGCACCCGACCGCGCGGATCGTGTTCCAGCACGTTCACTTCCTTGCGCGTCATCAGCAGGCTGCCGAAAATGGTGCTGAAGGCCACGTCCTTGGCATCGCGCCCGGTGCCGATGCGCACCACCCGGTCCACCGGCGCCATGCCGGTCGGGTCGAACAGCACCCAGCGGCCGCCGATCCAGGCTTCGAAGATCGCGTGGAAATCCTGGGGCGGCTCGTCGAACCAGACATAACCCACAACCAGCCGCGCCGGAATGTTGAGCGCGCGGCACAGCGTGATCCCGAGGTGGGCGAAGTCGCGGCAGACTCCGGCGCGTTGCCGGAAAACCTCCTGCGCGGTCGTGGTCGAGGTGCTGCTGCCCGGCCGGTACTCGATGTTGTCGTGAATCCACTTCAAGATCGTCCGAACCCGGGAGATGCCAGGCGGCTCGTTGCCGAACAGCTGCTGGGTCTCGAACGACAGCAAGTCCGATTCGCAGTACCGGCTCGGCATCAGGTAGTGAAAGATTTCGTCGGGCACATCGCTGACCGGGGTTTCCGGCAAGTGCTCGTCGATGTGTTCGCTGAAAACCTCGACATCGGCCTTGTAATCCACCAGCAAGGGGCCGGGCGACGCATCGAAGCGGAAGAACCGGTTGCCGCTGCCCGGGTCGGTGAAGCTGTGCACCGACACGCCGGACGACACCGCCAGCCGTTCGCTGACGATCTTCTGGGTCGGCCAGTTCGCGGCCTCGATGTTGAAGCAGAAATGGGTCGGCGACCGGATCTCGTACTCGAGAACGGTTTCGACAGTCGATCGATGCACGGGTCTGGGTCCTGACGAAAAGAGGGAGGGGACTGGGCGCCGAAGCGGGGCGGCGAAGAGGGACGGATAGGCTGGCGTCAAGCCATCATTCGCCTGGCAGCAAGCCACGGTTGCATCTTAGCGGCCGAGCTTTGAGGGCGAATCGGCATCCACCGCCGAGTCCTGTAGGACGGGACTCGCAGGCGCCCGTTTTCTCTGCAGTCCGGACGTCAGCGGGAAAAGCCGCAAGCCGCTAGCATGGCCCGTCATTCACCGAAGGAACCTCAATGAAGCTCTACTACTCCCCCGGCGCCTGCTCGCTGTCGCCGCACATCGCGCTGCGCGAAGCCGGCCTGGCTTTCGAGCCCGTTCTGTCCAATCTGAAAAGCCATACGCTTCCCGACGGCGCCGACTTCTACGGGGTCAATCCGCTCGGTTACGTGCCGATGCTGGAGCTCGACGACGGCACCCGGTTGCGCGAAGGACCGGCGATCCTGCAGTACATCGCCGACCTCGCCCCCAGCAAGAACCTGGCTCCCGCCAACGGCACCTTGCCGCGCTACCGCCTGCAGGAGTGGCTGACCTTCATCGGCACCGAGATCCACAAGACTTTCTCGCCGCTGTTCAACCCAGCCATGCCCGAGGAAGCCAAGAAGATCAGCCGCGACAAGCTGGCCAGCCGCTTCAAGTGGCTCGATGGCGAGCTCAAGGACAAGCAGTACCTGATGGGCGATCGCTTCGGCGTGGCGGACGGCTATCTGTTCACCGTCACCAACTGGGCCAAGGCCATGAACATCGACCTGGCGGGCTACCCCAACCTGGTTGCGTACCGGGAACGCGTCGCAGCGCGTCCCGCAGTGCAGGAGTCAACGAAAGCCGAAGGCTTGCTCAAGTAGCCAACCCGCTGGGTCACGGCGGCAGCGGCCGCTGGCGCCACGCAACGAGTGCGCCCAGCCAGAGCGCAGCGGCCGAAAACAGCAGTCCGCGGGCCAGGCCGCCCGCGCCGTCGGCGATCCAGCCGACCACGGTGGGGCCCACGATCTGGCCGCCCGCGAACACGACGGTGCAGGCGCTGATGCCGGCCGCCCATTGCGACGGCGCCAGGTTGTGGCGCACCAGTGCGGTGGTCGACGCGACCACCGACAGGAACACAGCGCCGAACAGCAACCCCGACACCAGCACCGCCGGCCACGACGAGGTCAGCGCCGGTACCAATGTCGCAATGCCCAGCAGGGCGCTCAAGATGGCGAGCGGCTGGCCCCCGTGCCAACGGTCCAGCAGGCCGGCCCAGATCCTTGACGAAGCCATCACCGCCAATCCGAGCAGCGCGTAAAACCAGCTCAGCAACGCCGATTCAACGCCCTGCTCTCGCAACAGCGCGATGACGAACGTCATGTAGCCGATGTAGCCGACGCCGAACAGCCCATAGCCGGCCAGCGCCGGAGCGAAGTCGCGCCAGTGAAAGCTGCGCCCGGCCGACGTTGTTCCGGCAACGGAATCCGGGGCCGGCGCCTGCATCCGCTGCAGCGCCATGGCCGGCCATGCCAGTGCGACGGGGCCAGCCAGGAATGCCAGCGCGTGCGCCCACCAGGCCCAGGCCCAGGCGTGCGGCTGGGCAGCGGCCGCTTCCAGCGCGGCCGGGATCAACAGGGCCGACAACACGATGCCGATGCCGGTGCCGCCGTAGTACAGGCCGATCAACAGGCCGCTGCGCGCGGGCTGCAGCGCGCCCAGCCGCGCCGCCAGCAGTCCACCGGCAATGAAGACAAAGGCGCTGGCGATCCCGGCGAGCCCACGCTGCAGCAGCAGCGGCACGGCGCTGGTGAAGAAGCCGCTGAGCCCCATGAACAGGCTGGCGAAGGCGGCGCCCCAGAGCAGCAGGACCGAAGGACCGAAGCGCCGCATCAGTGCCGGTGTCAGCAAAGCGCCCAGCAGATAGCCGACCGCGTTGGCCGTGTTCATCGCTCCCGCCAGCGTGTACGACCACTGCAGGTCCGCGCGCATCGGCGGCAGCAGCAATGCATAAGCGAAGCGCGTGATCCCCAGCGAGATCGCCGCGCCCAATGACAGCGCCAGCGCGAACAACATCAAACGCACACCGGTGACGCCGGGGGTCAAGCTCATGCAAGGATTGTCGGCCATGCCAGCCGCACAGTCCTGCGGCAGCGGCGCCAGCGTCCGACTGCCGGTCCAGATGAAAGCCGCCGCTGCTGCGTCAGTTAGCCGGCACTACTTCCCGGTCAGGCTGCCAGCGCCGCGCCGGCGCAACTCTGCGGCTTCGGCAGCCCGGGCGCGCGCCAGTGCAGCCCGGGTCTGGGCCCGCGTCGGCGTCCTGACGGCACTGCCGGCGGCCATCGGGGGTCCGCCGCTCACGCTGGAGGAGTCTGTCAACGCCTTGTCGCGCTGGGCCCGCACCGGCGAGTTCTCCAGCACGATGGCGCCGGTGCTGGCGCGCTCTTCGGCTGGCGGCGGTCCCACATCGGTGGTCGGCGGCGCTGTCTGTGCCTGGGCCGCGGCAACAGCCAACAGCGCCGCGAAGGCAACCGGAAAGGGAAGCTTACGAACGGTCATGCTGAACTCCTTGAACGGTCCAATGCTGGCCGGCGCCTGGTCCGCCAGCTGTGAAACAAGGGGCGCTCCTGATGTAGGAGGAGACGCACGAGCCGCCCCCAGCCTGAGCGGCGCAGCCGCAACATGCCGCAATTCTTTACACAAGCTCAACAGGCGGCGAACGCTGCGGATACAACGCGGACACATCGAACGGTGAGACTTTGTCCCTGCCAGTGCCGAAGTCGGCCAGGCTTCACGACAAAGGACCAAGCCATGACACACAGCCCCAGGCATTTGATCGCCGCCGCCCTGCTGGCGACCCTCAGCCTTGTCGCAACTGCGCAGACGCCAGCGCCCGCTGCCCAATCGCCGGGCGTCACCACCATGGGCCACAAAGAGCGCATGGAACGATTCGACCCAGCGCGCATGCGGGAGCACAGGGCCCGGCGCCAGGCCCGCCTGAAAGAAACGCTGCAGATCGCGCCGGCGCAGGAAGGCGCCTGGACCGCCTGGAGCAGCGCGATGCAGCCGCCCGCGAACTGGAAGCGTCCGGACCGGGCTGAGCTCGCGCGCCTGCCCACGCCGGAGCGGATCGATCGGATGCGGGCGCTGCGGGTCGAGCGGATGGCGATGATAGACAAGCGCGCTGACGCCACCAAGGCGTTCTACGCAACACTGGACCCGGTGCAGCAGCGGGTGTTCGACCTGCAGACCATCCGTGGCGGTCAACGAGGCAACCGCGACGGCGGCTATCCGGGCCACCACCGCCGTCACCACATGGGCTGATTGGCAGCCGCAAAAGCAAAAGCCTGCGCCGGAAAGCGCAGGCTTTTTTCATGGCGCCGCGAATGCGCCTGCGCAAGGCCGATGGCCTGCGCTGTGACTTGGCCAGGCCGAAAGCCTGCGCTGTTACTTGGGCGTTCCGCCCTTGAACACGGACGGGTTGCCGGCCGGCGACACTTGCGGCGTACCGGCGTCAGCGTCGACTTGAGCGCCCTTCTGGCCCATCACGGCGATCTCGCGATCCTGCTTGCGCTGGGCCTTCTTCATTTCCTTCTCGACCCTCAGCTCCGACCGGCTCTTGCTGAGGGTCGGTGCGTCCGGATTGACATTCGGCTTGCCGTCGACCATGGTGCTGGCCTCGCCGGCACGGCCGGGCGAACGGGTGCTGGCCGATGCCTTGCTGCGGCCCTGGGCGTCCTCGCGAATCTCGGTCTTGCTGTTGTTCATCATCGGCGCTTCGGTCGCGAGCGAGTTGCTGGTCTTGGCGTTCGGCACGCCCTGGGTCATGGTGCTGGCTTCACCCGCCTTGACCGGAACGTCGGAGGTGCCGGAGGCGGTTTGCGCCTGAGCGAGGCCAGCAAAAGCCATCAGGCCGGCCAGCAGGAGGGAGGGAGTTGCATTCATCTTCATACGATTTCCTTGGTCTTCAGGCCCGACGATTCGGGACATGTCAAAACCTTAGCTTGCCTGCGTTTGTGCGGTTATCGGACAGGCACGCCCAGGACTGTAGGACCGCGGACTACCCTCACCTGCTTCAATCCAGCGTTCCACCCTGGCTCTGCGGCTGCGACCGTTGAGTGGCGATGCTGCTGACCCAGGGCGCCGCGCCCATCAGGGTGCTGGCCTCGCCCGAGCGCTGCGGCACGTTCGATGTCGCACTCGCTTTCGACGATTGCTGGGCGACCTCGCGCGCTGATCCGTTCTGCTGAGCATTCGACGAGGCGGCGAACAACAGGGGGGCGCACAGCAGCGAAACGGCAGCGAAACGGCAGCGAAAGAATTGGACTTCATTTCAGATCTCCAGTCGGTCGGCGGGTCGCGAAGACGACTCACGAACGAGTGACAAAACAGGTAACTCAGTGAACTGTGTGCAGTGAAGAGCGAACTGCGGGCGCCGTTGATCGGTCAAGCGCCGCAGCGCTTGTAGGACGTTACCCGCAACGCCGGATTTCCGCCCCATGGCCGACATCGGCCGGACTAAACTGCGAGATGACCACGATCCGCAAAGGCCAGGCGCCGGCCCCCCTGGCGCGCAAAGAATTCAAAGTCCGGTTCATGCAGGCCTACTACGACCCGGCCTACAAGGCGGAAGGGGAGGCGATCGCCCGCCTCGAGCAGATCGCTTTCGAGGCCTATACGGAGGGCCGCAAGGCGCCCATCACGCAAAAGGCCGGACCCGGATTCGCAGACCCGGACTACGACCTGTCGGTCGAGTGGCGGGCAACCCGGGACAAGCTGGCCGCGGCCCAGCAGCGCTGGGGCGACAGTGCGACGCCGTCACGCGTGTTGCTGGTGTGCGGCTCACCGCGCAACGACGGCACCTGTCCCGGTGAAATCTCCAAGACCTGG
>JAJAZH010000254.1 GCA_026785815.1 Ramlibacter sp.
CTGGAGCGGATCGAGCAGATCTTCGCCAGCATGGGTTTCGACGTGGCCGACGGTCCCGAGATCGAGACCGACTGGCACAGCTTCACGTCGCTCAACAACCCGCCCAATCATCCGGCGCGGTCGATGCAGGACACCTTCTACGTCGACATGGACGGCGACGACGGCATCCCGTACAACTTGCGTCCGCACACCAGCCCGATGCAGGTGCGTTACGCCCACCAGCACATCAAGAAGTACGCCGGCCAGGCTGTGTTGCCCGAGATTCGCGTGATCGCGCCGGGCCGCACTTACCGCGTCGATAGCGACGCCACCCACTCGCCGATGTTCCACCAGTGCGAGGGCCTGTGGCTGGGCGAGAACGTCAGCTTCAAGGACCTGAAGGTGGTCTTCACCGACTTCTGCCGGACCTTTTTCGAGAGCGACGATCTGGCGCTGCGGTTCCGGCCCAGCTTTTTCCCCTTCACCGAGCCGAGCGCCGAGATTGACATCCAGTTCCAGAGCGGGCCGCTGGCCGGCGGCTGGCTGGAAATCGCCGGTTCCGGGCAGGTCCATCCGGCGGTGGTCAGCAACATGGGTCTGGACCCGGAGCGCTACCTCGGTTTCGCTTTCGGCATGGGGGCTGAACGGCTCGCCATGCTGCGCTACGGGGTTAGCGATCTGCGCCTGTTCTTCGAAGGCGACGTCCGTTTCCTCAGCCAGTTCCGTTAACCGATCCCAGAACGACATGCAATTCCCCGAGTCCTGGCTGCGCGAATTCTGCAATCCGCCCCTGACCACCGAGCAGCTGGCCGATACGCTGACCATGGGTGGGCTGGAGGTGGAAGAGCTGCGGCCGGCGGCGCCACCGTTCACGAACATCGTGGTCGGCGAAATCCTGGACGCGGTCCAGCATCCGAATGCCGATCGCCTGCGCGTGTGCCAGGTCGATGTCGGCAGCGGCAGCTTGTTGAGCATCGTCTGCGGCGCGCCGAATGCGCGGGCCGGCATCAAGGTGCCGTGTGCCCTGGTCGGCGCCGAACTGCCGCCGGGCGAGGACGGCAAGCCCTTCCTGATCAAGCTGGGCCAGCTGCGCGGCGTCGAGAGCCAGGGCATGCTGTGCTCGGCCCGCGAACTGCAGTTGAGTGAAGACCATGGTGGCCTGCTCGAACTTGCGGCCGAGGCGCCGATCGGGGCAAATGTGCGCGACGTGCTCAAGCTCGACGACGCAATGTTCACGCTCAAGCTCACGCCCAACCTGGCCCATGCACTGAGCGTGTTCGGCGCGGCGCGCGAACTGTCGGCGCTGACCGGCGCCCCGTTGCGGACGCCGAAGATCGAACCGGTGCCCGCGGCGCACGCGACGGTGTTGCCGGTCAAAGTCAGCGCGCCCGACCTGTGCGGCCGCTTTTCGGGCCGGGTCATCCGCAACGTCGATCCTGCAGCGAAGACACCGTCGTGGATGGTGGAGCGGCTGGCGCGTTGCGGGCAACGCAGTGTCACGGCGCTGGTCGACATCTCGAACTACGTGATGTTCGAGTATGGCCGGCCCTCCCATATCTTCGACCTCGACCGGATCCAGGGCGGCCTCGACGTGCGCTGGGGCCGCGCCGGCGAGCAGCTCCAGCTGCTCAACGGATCGACCGTCACGGTGGACGAGCAGGTCGGCGTCATTGCCGACGGGTCACAGGTGGAGTCGCTGGCCGGCATCATGGGCGGCGCTGCGACCGCCGTCTCTGACGCCACCCGGAACGTCTACGTCGAAGCTGCGTTCTGGTGGCCGGCCGCCATCCAGGGCCGCTCGCGCCGCTTCAATTTCTCGACCGATGCCGGCCATCGATTCGAGAGAGGCGTCGATCCCAGCACGACGGTCGAGCAGCTGGAACACATCACCCGCCTGATCGTCGAAATCTGCGGCGGCGAAGCCGGTCCGGTCGACGACCACCGGATCGGGCTGCCCGAAGCCAAGCCGGTGACGCTGCGGGTCGCGCGCGCCGTCAAGGTGATCGGCATGCCGTTGACACAACAGCAGTGTGCCGACGCACTCGGCCGCCTGGGCTTGCACCCGGTGCACGGGCAGGGCACCTTGACTGTGACGCCGCCCTCGTACCGGTTCGACCTGGCGATCGAGGAGGACCTGATCGAGGAGGTGGTGCGTGTGATCGGTTACGGCGAGTTGCCGACCACGCCGCCGCTGGCGCCGATCGCAGCCCGCCTGCGCCCCGAGTCGCAACGCAGCCGCTTCGTGCTGCGCCGTCTGCTGGCGTCGCTGGGCTACCGCGAGACCATCAACTTCAGTTTCGTCGACTCCGACTGGGAGCGCGACCTCGCCGGCAACGGCGATCCGATCCGCCTGCTCAATCCGATGGCCAGCCAGATGAGCGTGATGCGCTCGTCTCTGCTGGGCTCCTTGCTGCAGGCCTTGCGCTTCAACCTGGACCGCAAGGCCGAGCGGGTCCGGGTGTTCGAGATCGGGCGGGTCTTCTTTCGGGATGCGGGCGTCGCGACGACCGACACCACGGTGCGTGGTATTCACCAGCCGATGCGGGTCGCGGGCCTGGCCTATGGCGACGTCGACGGCCTGCAGTGGGGCCGCAAGGGACCAGGGAGTGACTTTTTCGACGTCAAGGGCGACGTTGAATCCATGCTGGCTCCGGTGCGGGCGCAGTTGGTTGCCGCGGACCATCCCGCGATGCATCCGGGCCGCTGCGCGCGAATCATGATCGGCGCCACGGAGGTCGGTTTCATGGGGGAGTTGCATCCACGCTGGCGCCAGCAGTGGGAACTGCCCCAAGCGCCGGTGCTGTTCGAGATCGATCTGGAAGCCGTGTTGGCGCGGCAGGTCCCGGCCTTCAGCCCGGTGCCGCGGTACCAGCCAGCACAGCGCGACATCGCCGTGATCGTGAAGGACGCGGTCGGTCACGCGGCGCTGGTCGACGCGATCGAGGCGGCGGACACGGCTGGCCTGTTGCGCGAAAGCCTGCTGTTCGATCTGTACAAGCCCAGGGAGGCCGGCGCCGGTGTGGCGGCGGACGAGAAAAGCATGGCCGTGCGCTTGACGCTCGGCAGCGCCGACGCCACACTGACTGATGAGCAGATCGACGGTGCCGTGCACGCCGTCATCGACAGCATTGCCACCCGTGTCGGTGGCCGCCTGAGGGGATGAAGATGGCGGCGCGGACCCAGAACAACGAAGACGACGCCATCATGGACTTTTCCGTCGAGAGCCTGGAAACGCCTGCGCTGACCAAAGCGCAGCTGGCGGAACTGCTGTTCGAGCAGATCGGGCTGAACAAGCGCGAATCCAAGGACATGATCGACGCTTTCTTCGACCTGATCGCCGACAGCCTGGTCGAGGGCCTGGATGTGAAAATATCCGGGTTCGGCAATTTTCAAATCCGGACCAAGGCGCCCCGGCCCGGCCGCAACCCGCGCACCGGCGAGGCCATCCCGATCGAGGCCCGGCGGGTCGTCACCTTCCATGCCAGCCACAAGCTCAAGGAACAGATCCAGGGCGCGGGCCCAGCGCCGGCCTGACGCCTGAAAAAACATTTTCGCCGGCGACGGCGAATGCGCTTGGCATGCCGGGGGCTCTTAGAGTAACCTAGCAGCTTTCTCTGCTACAACATTGATTTCAATGGAGAAAGCACTCCCATCAATACCGGCGAAACGCTACTTCACCATCGGTGAAGTCAGCGACCTGTGCGGCGTCAAGCCACACGTGCTGCGGTATTGGGAGCAGGAGTTCACCCAGCTGCGGCCGATGAAGAGGCGCGGCAATCGCCGCTATTACCAGCACCACGAGGTGCTGATGATCCGGCGCATCCGCGACCTGCTGTACGACCAGGGTTTCACCATCAGCGGTGCCCGCAACAAGCTGCAGGAGCTGGTGCAGGTGGAGCGCGACAAGCGCCGCGCGGGTGAGGTGATGCTGGAGGGCGTCGAGGTCATCGAGGTCGACGATTCATCGTTCGCCGAGGATTTCGAAGACAGCGCGCCGCTGGAAGAGCGCGAGCTGGTTTCGCAGAAGCTGTTGCTGGTACGCCGGGAGCTGTTTGAGATCCGTGACCTTCTTTCTGCAACGCACTGAGCCCGCAAGATGAACGCTTGCTACGGGTTATAATCGTTGGCTTGTCGGCGTGTAGCGCAGCCTGGTAGCGCACTTGCATGGGGTGCAAGGGGTCGCGAGTTCGAATCCCGCCACGCCGACCACCATTCGAAGGGTTAGCAGGAATCTCCTGCTAACCCTTTTTGCGTCATTGAGGGTCCGGCTGCCGCCCGCATAAAATCAAGTCGAATGGCAGTTATTCATCTCACTCACTCCGGACGCTGACTCCATCGTGGCCACCGTTGTATTTGCTGATCTGGTTGGTAGCACCGGCATCTTCGAGCGCCTCGGGGACGAGACCGCCGGACGCTTCGTCACCCAGCTGACCACGGCGCTGTCCAAGACCTTCGAGCAGCACAACGGACGCGTGGTGAAACTGCTGGGTGACGGGTTGTTCGTCGTGTTCCCGCTCGAGGCCGACGCCATCGAAGCCTGCATCGCGATCCAGAAGCGGCTGCAGGAAAAACCGGTCCATCCGGGCGGCACCCTGGGCGCGGTGCAGATGCAGATGGGCGTCGAAGCCGGCGAAGTGGTCGAGATCGCCGGCGACTGTTACGGCGACGCGGTCAACAGCGCCGCCCGCTTGGCCGACCTGGCCGGCGCCGCGCAGATCCTCACCACCCAGCGGGTTGCTGATTCGCTGTCGTCGCACCAGCGCGAACAGCTGCGCGGCCTGGGTCCGATGTACCTGCGTGGAAAGTCAGACGCCACCGAGGTGTACCGGGTCGACTGGCAGGTCGATCGCGACAACGACGCGACGGTCATGGGCGCCTCGATGTTCGCGCCGTCCGGCAAGGGCGGCATGCTGGAACTGGCCGCCGCCGGCCAGACCGTCCGGCTGGTGCCGCGTGGCGAGAAGCTCACCCTGGGCCGCGCCGCGACGGCGTCGCTCTCGATCAACGACTCGCGCGTGTCGCGGCGGCATGCGGCGCTCGAAAGGCGTGGCGGCCAGTTCGTCCTGAGTGACGGGTCGAGCTTCGGCACCTGGGTCTACATGGGCAACCAGACCGAACCGGTGGTGCTGCGCCGCACCGAGTGCTACCTGGTGGGGCACGGCCAGGTCACGCTCGGCTGCGACCGCCACGCCGAGAATGCACCGCTGGTCCTGTTTTCGGTGACGGGTTGAAGTCAGGTCCCTTCGAATGGCTCTCGAACTCCACATCGCCGGCCCGAACCTCGAACTGACGCAACTGCTGCAAAGCGGCCAGCCGGAGTTGATCCTCGGTCGCGACATCGATTGCACCATCAGCCTGCCGGATCCGGACCGGGCGGTCTCGCGCCGGCACCTCGCGATCTGGAACGAACAGGACCAGCTGCACTTTCGGGTGCTGTCGCTGGTGAACGGCATCGACATGCCGTTCGGCTACGCACCTCCGGGCGCCAAGGGCGTGCTGCCGCTGGGCCAGGTCATGCGGATCGGCGACTACAGCGTGCAGGTGCGGGCCAGCGCCCCGCAGGCTGCCGAACAGGATCCGTGGGCGGTGTTCGACCGGGGCGAGAACAACGCGGACGCCACGCTGCCCCGCGGGGCGCCGGTGTCCGGTTACTCGCAGGACCTCACCACGCCGGCGATCCTGCCGGAGGAAGATCCGTTCGGTGACTGGGGCTTTGAATCGACTTTCAGCCCGGGCGCCGGCAGCTTGCCAGCGCCGCTGGGGCCAGGCAACGGCGACCTGCTGGCGTTCTACAAAGGGCTGGGACTCGAGCCCGCCAGCCTGGGCGCGCAGAGCCCGGCGGAGCTCGAGGGCGCGGGCCGGGCGGTGCGGATTGCGCTCGAGGGCCTGTTCGAGCTGTTCGCAGCGCGGTCGGTGCTGCCTGCCGGGACGCGGGTCGGGGATGACTCGATGGCTCCGGTCAAGGACAACAACCCGCTCAAGACCCACTGGCCCGACGAGGCCAAGCTGCAGTTCCTGTTCGGCGGGCGGGCCGCGAGCGTCGGCTTCCTGAGCCCGCAACGGGCGCTGAACGACCTGGTCACCGAACTGCTCACCCATGACGCGGCCGCCGCTGCAGCCATGCGGACAACGCTGGAAGGTGCATTGGAGGAGTTCGCGCCGGCTGCCTTGAAGGATCGGCTGCTCGGCGCCGGTAGCAAGCTGTTCGAGGGCGCGCGTGCCTGGGAGGCCTACACCCGTTTCTACGCGGACAAGGGCCAGGAACTCGAGGGCTGGATCCAGCAGCTGCTCGACCGCTATTACGCCCAGGCCTACTTGCGGGAAAGCCAGCGTATCAAACGCGAGACAGGGCTGGGCTCCGGGTGACGGGGGTGCGGTAGTGCAGGCTAGAATCGCCTTCTCCCCGCTACCTAGACCTTGTTGTTGTGAGTCTCAAAAAGCTTGGCCGCTATGACCTGGTCCGCGTTCTCGGCAAGGGCGCCATGGGAGTCGTGTACGAGGGACGCGACCCCAACCTGGAGCGCCGTGTCGCGATCAAGACCGTCAAGGTAGAAAACCTTTCGGAAGAAGCGGCGGCCGAGTACGAGTCGCGCTTCCGCACCGAGGCGCGTTCCGCAGCCCGGCTCCAGCATCCCAACATCGTCAGCGTCTACGACTCCGACCGCGACGGCGACATCGCCTTCCTGGTCATGGAGTACATCCAGGGCGACGACCTCAAGCACCACCTCGACCGAGGCGTGCGCTATTCGCTGGAGCAGTCGCTCAAGATGATCCGGGACCTGCTGGCGGCCCTGGACTACGCTCACAAGGCGGGCATCGTGCACCGCGACATCAAGCCGGCCAACCTGCTGATCGAACCGGGTGGGCGGGTCAAGCTGACCGACTTCGGCGTGGCCCGGATGCAGGATTCCGGCGAGGCCACGCGGACCCAGGGCAGCATGGTCGGCACCCTCAAGTACATGTCGCCCGAGCAGGTGCAGGGGTTGAAAATCGATTCGCGCGCTGACCTGTTTTCGGTCGGCGTCGTGCTCTACCAGCTGCTCACCGACAAGCGGCCGTTCGACGGCGAGAACGATTTCTCGATCATCCACCAGATCATCGGCCACACGCCGCCGGCCCCGAGCTCGTTCAACTCCCGCCTGCCGACCGCGATCGACGCCGTGGTCGCGCGTTCGCTGGCGAAGGACCGCGCCCAGCGCTTCGCCACTGCCCGCGATTTCGCCGTCTCGCTGCAATCGGCCATTCGGCGCGCGGAGGACGCTACCGTCGTGCCGCCCGCCGATCCGTTCAAGAAACCCGACACGGCGATCACCAACAAGGGGACCGCGCCATCGCTGGGTGGAGGCGGGCCTGCGACCACCACCGGCACCAGCGGCACCAGCGTGACCGTGACCCAGGAACTGGAGCTGGTCTACTGGAAAGACATCAAGGACTCGACCGAGCGGGGGGAAATCGAAGGCTTCCTGCACCAGTTCCCGGCCGGCATCTACGCCGACCTGGCCCGGCGGCGACTGCGCAAGCTGTCCGGGGGCGACAGCACCGACCAGACGGTCATCACCGGCCCGTTGTCGGGGGTTGCGCGCGAACCCGACCTGGAAGCGACCCGGGGGCGGATGGACGCATCGCTGACCAGCGCGCCGCAGTAC
>JAJAZH010000255.1 GCA_026785815.1 Ramlibacter sp.
GGGTCATGCCGCGATCATCGCCGCGTCGGCGACAATTTCCCCCTATGCGAAACCTTCAGGAATGGCTCGATCATTGCGAGCGGCTGCACCCCCGGGCCATCGAGCTCGGGCTGGAGCGCTCGCAGGCGGTGGCCGCGCGGATGGGGCTGCGCTTCGACTGTCCGGTGATCACGGTCGCCGGGACCAACGGCAAGGGTTCGACCTGCGCCATGCTGGAGGCGATCGCGCTGCAGGCCGGCTGGCGCACCGGCCTCTACACCTCGCCGCACCTGGTCGACTTCCAGGAGCGTTGCCGCATCCGCGGCGAGATCGCGCAGCCGGGCGAGCTGGTGCCGCACTTCGAACGGGTCGAAGCCGCACGCCAGGACATTTCGCTGACCTTTTTCGAGTTCACGACGCTGGCGATCATGAGTCTGATGGCGGCGTCGCCGCTGGACGTGGCGATCCTGGAAGTCGGACTCGGCGGGCGGCTGGACACTGTCAACATCATCGATGCCGACTGCGCGGTCATCACCAGCATCGACCTGGACCACATGGAATTGCTGGGACCGGACCGCGAGTCGATCGGCCGCGAGAAGGCTGGCGTCCTGCGGGCCGGCCGGCCGGCGATCGTCAGCGACCCGGTGCCGCCGCAAAGCGTGATCGACCGGGCCACGGCCATCGGCGCCGACCTCTGGCTGCTCGGGCGCGACTTCAATTTTTCGGGCGATCCGCAGCAGTGGAGCTGGGCCGGACGAGGTCGCCGCTATGCCGGTCTGGCCTATCCGGCCTTGCGCGGCGCCAACCAGTTGATCAATGCGTCGGGCGTGCTAGCAGCCCTCGAGTCGCTGCGGGAGCGGCTGCCGGTGACTGCGCAGGCGGTCCGCAACGGCCTGTCGATGGTCGAACTGCCGGGCCGCTTCCAGGTCGTGCCAGGGCAGCCGGCGCTGGTGCTCGACGTCGCCCACAACCCGCACTCGGTGGCGGCGCTGGCGGCGAACCTGGACGCAATGGGTTTTTATCCCACCACGCATGCCGTGTTCGGTGCGATGGCCGACAAGGATCTGGCGACGATGCTGCGCAAGATGGGACCGGTGGTGGACCGCTGGTACTTTACCGATCTGGACACGCCGCGCGCGGCTCGGGCGGACGCTCTGCTGGCGCGCTGGACGGCGCAGGAGACCCGCAAGGATGTGGCCGGCAGCTGCCATGCCGGCCCGGTGGCAGCGCTGCGTGCAGCAGCTGCCGCGGCAGACCCCGCTGATAGAATCGTGGTCTTTGGTTCGTTCTACACCGTCGGTGGCGTTTTGAAGGAGGGAATCCCCCGACTTCAGGCCAAATCTCCGGGCTCCTGAGGGCCCGGGCCGGGCACCCTTCATGGCATTTTTCAAGTTCCGGAAAGCTGGCGACGATTCCGCTGCCACTCCACGCCAGCCCGAGAGCATCGAGGCGATGCGCCGGCGCGCCAGGCACCGGCTGATCGGAGCGGCGGTGTTGGTGCTGGCGGGCGTGATCGGCTTTCCGTGGCTGTTCGACACCCAGCCCAGACCGGTCGCGGTCGATATTCCGATCGACATCCCGGACCGCAACAAGGTCAAGCCGCTGGCGCTGCCGCGCGCCGATTCGCAGCCGGTCACTGCCGCGCCGTCATCGGCGCCGACTGCGGCGGGTGTGGTGCAGCCGGCGCCGGTGGCGAAGGCCGAGGCGAAGCTGGAAGCCAGGCCCGAAATCAAGCTGCAAGCGAAGGCCGAACCGAAGGCTGAGGCCAAGGCCGAGGCCCCTGCAGTGGCGGCTCTTGCTCCATCCGTGGCCCCCGTCGCGAAGGCCGAAATCAAGCTTGAACCGAAGGCCGTGAAGGCGGAGGCGAAGTCGCCGTTGCCGGTCGAAAGCAAAACAGCCAGCGCGTCCGACGACGGCGCCAAGGCGCGGGCGCTGCTGGAAGGCAAGCCACCGGAGGAATCGGCGGCGTCGCTGGCGGCCGAAGGTCGCTTCGTGGTGCAGGTGGGCGCGTTCGCCGATCCGGGCAAGGCCCGTGAAACCCGGCAGCGGGTGGAAAAGGCCGGGCTCAAGACCTACACCCATGTCGCCGAGACCAAGGAAGGCAAGCGCATCCGGGTGCGCGTCGGCCCGTTCCCGAGTCGCGTCGAAGCCGACAAGGCGGCGGAAAAAATCAAGGGGCTGGACCTGCCGGCCGCGATCCTCACGCTGTGAGGGTCAGCTGCGATGGCAACGCTGGACTGGGTGTTTGTGGGCGTGTTGGTGCTGTCGCTGGCACTGGGCGCCTGGCGCGGACTGGTGTACGAGGTGCTGTCGGTGCTGGGCTGGATGGCGGCGTTCGTGCTGGCCCAGTGGCTGGCGCCCGATGCCGCCGCGTTGCTGCCGCTGGGTCGCGTCGGCGAAGGGCTGCGTTATGCCGCGGGCTTTGTGCTGGTGTTCGTGGTGGCTGCGTTCCTGGCCGGGCTGGTGGCCTGGCTGCTCAAGAAAGCGGTGGAACGGGTGGGGCTGCGGCCGGTGGACCGGACCCTCGGCGCTGCTTTCGGCCTGGTGCGCGGCGGGGTGCTGCTGCTGGCCGCCGCGGTGGTGGTGAACATGACGCCGCTGCAAAGCGGCCAGTGGTGGACTGAATCGATGGGGGCCGGCGTCTCGACGGCCGTGCTCAGGGGTTTGAAACCGGTCTTGCCCGAGAGTTTCGGGCGCTACCTTCCGGTGTAGCGTTATGAGAGCCTGAACCATGTGTGGAATCGTCGGCGTCGTCAGCAACGCGCCTGTCAACCAGTTGATCTATGACGCCTTGCTGTTGCTGCAGCATCGCGGCCAGGACGCGGCCGGCATCGTGACGCAGCAGGAACGCAAGTTCTTCATGCACAAGGCAAAGGGCATGGTGCGCGACGTCTTTCGCACCCGCAACATGCGCGGGCTGCCGGGCAACGCCGGACTGGGCCAGGTCCGCTATCCCACCGCCGGCAACGCCTACAGCGAGGAAGAAGCCCAGCCCTTCTACGTCAACGCGCCGTTCGGCATCGTGCTGGTGCACAACGGCAACCTGACCAATGCCCAGGCCCTGAAGGCGGAGCTGTTCAGCTCCGACCACCGGCACATCAACACCGAGAGCGACTCCGAAGTGTTGCTGAACGTCTTCGCGCATGAACTGGAAAAGACCACGCGCGGCATGCGGCTGCAGCCGCAGGACGTGTTCACCGCGGTCAGCAATGTGCACCGGCGGGTCCGCGGCTCGTATGCGGTGGTGGCGATGATTGCCGGCCACGGCGTGCTGGCATTCCGAGACCCGTTCGGCATCCGGCCGCTGTCGCTCGGGCACAAGGACGGCCGCATCATGGTCGCCAGCGAGTCGGTCACGCTCGAAGGCACCGGCCACACCTTCGACCGGCACCTGCTGCCGGGCGAGGCGATCTTCATCGACCTGCAGGGCAAGGTGCATTCGCAGCAGTGCGCCGATTCGCCCAAGCTCTATCCCTGCATCTTCGAGTACGTGTACCTGGCGCGACCGGACTCGGTGCTGGACGGCATCTCGGTCTATCAGGCCCGACTGAATCTGGGCGAGACGCTGGCCAAGCGGGTGGTCTCCACCGTGCCGCCGAGCGAGATCGACGTGATCATCCCGATTCCCGAATCCAGCCGTCCCAGCGCCACCCAGCTGGCCCACCTGCTGGGCATTCCGTACCGCGAGGGCTTCGTGAAGAACCGCTATGTCGGGCGCACTTTCATCATGCCGGGGCAGGGCGTGCGCAAGAAATCGGTGCGCCAGAAGCTCAACGTGATTGCCAGCGAGTTCAAGGGCCGCAACGTGCTGCTGGTGGACGACTCGATCGTGCGCGGCACCACCAGCCGCGAGATCGTGCAGATGGCGCGCGATGCCGGCGCCAGGAAGGTGTACCTTGCCAGCGCCGCGCCGCCGGTACGCTATCCCAACGTGTACGGCATCGACATGCCGACCTCGAGTGAACTGGTCGCGCACGGCCGAACGGTCGAGGAAGTTCGCGCAGTGATCGGCTGCGACGCGCTGATCTACCAGGACGTCGAAGGCATGAAGCGCGCCATCGGCTCGCTCAATCCCTCGCTCGACGGCTTCGATGCTTCCTGCTTCGACGGCGTCTATGTCACCGGCGACATCAACCCCGATGACATCGCCCGCATCAACGAGGCGCGGATCGGCCAGGAAGACCCGCTTGAGGACGACACCTCGCGGCTGGCCCTGCCCAATACCCAGGACGCCTGACACCCATGAGCTTTTCCAATGGACGGTAAGAAACTGCCCGCCGGCCTGCACCGCGACACCCTGGCGGTGCGAACGGCGCTGGCGCCCAGCCAGCACGGCGAAAATTCCGAGGCGCTGTACCTGACCAGCGGCTTCGTGCAGACCGACGCTGAAACCGCCGCGCGCCGCTTCGCCAGCGTCGAGGAGGGCTTCACCTACGGACGCACTTCCAATCCGACGGTCACCAGTTTCGAGCAGCGGCTGGCCGCGATGGAAGGCACGCAGGCCGCCATCGGTGCCTCCACCGGCATGGGCGCGATCCTGATGATGTGCATGGGCCTGCTCAAGGCGGGCGATCACGTGATCTGTTCGCGTTCGGTGTTCGGCTCCACCATGAACCTGTTCGGCCGCGAGTTCGGCAAGTTCGGCGTCGAGACGACTTTCGTCTCGCAGACCGACATCGCGCAATGGCGGGCGGCCCTGCGGCCCACCACCAAGTTGCTGTTTGCGGAGACACCGACCAATCCGCTGACCGACGTCTGCGACATCCAGGCGCTCGCGGACCTGGCGCACGAGGCCGGCGCCCTGCTGGCGGTCGACAACTGTTTCTGTTCGCCGGCGCTGCAGCGGCCGATCGAGATGGGCGCCGACCTGGTGATTCACTCCGGCACCAAGTACCTCGACGGCCAGGGGCGCGTGATGGCCGGCGCGATCTGCGGGCCGTCGAAGCTGATCGTCGACGTGTTCGGTCCGGTCGTGCGCACGGCCGGCATGACGCTCTCGCCGTTCAACGCATGGGTGGTGCTCAAGGGCCTGGAGACGCTGGGCATCCGGATGCAGGCGCAGTGCGCCAACGCGCTGGCCTTTGCCCACTGGCTCGAGCAGCATCCGGCCGTCACCCGGGTCTATTACCCGGGCCTGCAGTCGCATCCGCAACACCAACTGGCAATGCGGCAGCAGGCCGGACAGGGCGGCGCCGTGGTGTCGTTCGACGTGCGGGGCGGCGACCCGGCGACGGCCCGCGCCAACGCTTTTCATGTGATCGACAGCACGCAGGTGTTGAGCATCGCCACCAACCTGGGCGACACCAAAACCATCATCACCCATCCGGCCACCACCTCGCACGGCCGGCTGACCGAAGAGCAACGCCAGGCCGCGGGCATCGGCCAGGGCCTGATCCGCGTCGCGGTGGGGCTGGAGTACATCACCGACATCCAGGACGACCTGCTGCGCGGCCTGGACACGCTGCCATGACGGCCCGCATCCGCACCCGCTTCGCACCGTCTCCGACCGGCTTCATCCATCTCGGCAATATCCGCTCGGCGCTCTATCCCTGGGCCTTCGCGCGCTCGCAGGGCGGCGATTTCATCCTGCGCATCGAAGACACCGACGAAGAGCGCTCGTCGCAGGCCGCGGTCGACGTCATCCTCGAAGCGATGGAGTGGCTGGGCCTCGCGCCGGACGAGGGGCCGTTCTACCAGATGCAGCGGATGGACCGCTACCGGGCGGTGGTGGCGCAGATGAAGGCGGCCGGCACGGTCTATCCGTGCTACATGAGCGTGGCCGAGCTCGACGCGTTGCGCGAGCGGCAGATGGCCAGCAAGGAAAAGCCCCGCTACGACGGAACCTGGCGGCCGGCGCCGGGCAAGATCTTGCCGCCGGTTCCGGCCGGCGTCGAACCGGTGCTGCGCTTCATGAATCCGGTGGGCGGCTCGGTGATCTGGGACGACCAGGTCAAGGGCCGGATCGAGATCAGCAACGACGAACTCGACGACCTGGTGATCGCGCGGCCGGCAGCCAGCGGTGAAGCGGTGGGCACGCCGACCTACAACTTCTGCGTGGTGGTCGACGACATCGACATGGAGATCACGCATGTCATCCGCGGCGACGACCATGTCAACAACACGCCGCGCCAGATCAACATCTTCCGCGCGCTCGGCCAGCAGCCGCCGGTGTACGCCCACCTGCCCACGGTGCTCAACGAGCAGGGCGAGAAGATGAGCAAGCGCAACGGCGCCAAGCCGGTGACGCAATACCGCCACGAGGGCTACCTCGCCGATGCGATGGTCAACTACCTCGCGCGACTCGGCTGGTCGCACGGCGACGACGAGATCTTCAGCCGCGAACAGTTCCTGCAGTGGTTCAGCCTCGACCACCTGGGGCGCAGCGCGGCGCAGTTCGACGAGGCCAAGCTGCGCTGGGTCAATGGCCAGCACCTCAAGGCGCTGGCCGACGACGCGCTGGCCCCGCTGGTGGCGCAATTGCTCCAGCAGCGCAGCATCGTGGCCGACGCACGGCTGGCGGCGTTGTGCGGCCTGTTCAAGGACCGCTGCGACACGCTGGTGGTGCTGGCGGATTGGGTTGCGAAGTTCTACAGCGCCGTCGCCCCGGATCCCGCCGAACGGTCCCAGCACGTCACCAGCGCGGTGCTTCCGGCCATCGGCATGCTGGCGCAGCTGCTGGAGAATTGTCCCTGGGACAAGGCGTCGATCGCCGCGTCGATCAAGGAGGTCTTGCGTGCCACCGGCCTCAAAATGCCGCAGCTTGCGATGCCGGTCCGGGTGCTGGTGCTGGGCACGCCGCAGACGCCGTCGCTCGACGCGGTGCTGGCCCTCAGCGACCGCGCGACAGTGCTCGAGCGGCTCCGGGCCGCCTGAAGTTTCAGGCTATAATTCGAGGCTCGGAAATTGAATGGGACCCCGCAGAGGGCCTTCGATTTGGGGGGTATAGCTCAGCTGGGAGAGCTCTTGCATGGCATGCAAGAGGTCATCGGTTCGATCCCGTTTACCTCCACCACCGAAGTTTCAGTTTTGAC
>JAJAZH010000256.1 GCA_026785815.1 Ramlibacter sp.
GACGATGTCCTTGCCGATGAAGTGAACCTGCTCCAGCGCCGGGTCGGCCAGGTAGGCGTCGAAGTCCTGGCCGCGCCGGTCCAGCAGGTTCTTGAGCGAGGCGAGATAGCCGATCGGCGCGTCCAGCCAGACGTAGAAATATTTGCCCGGCGCATCCGGAATCTCGATGCCGAAGTACGGCGCGTCGCGCGAAATGTCCCAGTCGCCCAGTCCTTCGCTGGTGCTGCCGTCGACGTTCACGCGCACGCTGAACCACTCCTTGACCTTGTTGGCCACTTCGGGCTGCAAGCGGCCGTCCTGGGTCCAGCCTTCGAGGAACTGCACGCAACGCGGGTCGGACAAACGGAAAAAGAAGTGTTCCGAACTCCGGAGCACGGGCGTGGCACCCGAGAGCGCCGAGTACGGGTTGATCAGGTCGGTCGGCGCGTACACCGCGCCGCAAACCTCGCAGTTGTCGCCGTACTGGTCGTTGGCGTTGCAACGCGGGCATTCGCCCTTGATGAAACGATCGGGCAGGAACATGTTCTTCTCGGGGTCGAAGAACTGCTCGACCACCCGGGTTTCGATCAGGTCATTGGCTTTGAGCTGCAGGTAGATCTGGCGGGCCAGCGCGTGGTTCTCCGGCGCATCGGTCGAGTGCCAGTTGTCGAAAGCGATGTGAAAGCCGTCGAGGTAGGGCTTGCGTCCGGCCGCGATGTCGGCCACGAACTGCTGCGGCGACTTGCCCGCCTTGTCGGCCGCGATCATGATCGGCGCGCCGTGGGCATCGTCGGCGCCGACGAAGTTCACTTCGCTGCCGGCCATCCGCTGGTGCCGCACCCAGATGTCGGCCTGGATGTACTCCATGATGTGGCCGATGTGGAAGTTGCCGTTGGCGTACGGCAAGGCGGTGGTGACGAAAAGCTTGCGGGGTGCGGGCATGGGGGTTTCCAGAGGGGAACCGGGCATTTTAAAGGGCCGGCACTACACTGCTCCCGCAACAGGAAAACGACCCATGGCAACCCAGGACCAACTACTCGCGGCGCTTTCGGCCGTCATCGATCCGAACACCGGCAAGGACTTCGTCAGCACCAAGGTCCTGAAGAACCTGCAGGTCAACGGCT
Source organism: Ramlibacter sp. (assembly GCA_026785815.1). Classification (GTDB taxonomy): domain Bacteria; phylum Pseudomonadota; class Gammaproteobacteria; order Burkholderiales; family Burkholderiaceae_C; genus Ramlibacter. Next base: position 1,104 of record JAJAZH010000256.1, read on the forward strand.
CCGACGTCTCGTTCGACGTCGAACTGGGATACCCGGCCAAGAGCCAGATCCCGCAGTTGCGCACGGCGCTGGTCGCCGCCGCCAAGCGCGTGGCTGGCGTCGGAAACGTCTCGGCCAACATCGCCAGCAAGATCGTGGCGCATTCGGCCCAGCGCGGCGTGGCCTTGCTGCCGAGCGTCAAGAACATCATCGCCGTTGCTTCCGGCAAGGGCGGCGTCGGCAAGAGCACCACCGCCGCCAACCTGGCGCTGGCCCTGGCGGCCGAGGGTGCGGCCGTCGGCCTGCTCGACGCCGATATCTACGGCCCGAGCCAGCCGATGATGATGGGCATCGACGGCCGGCCCGAAAGTTCCGACGGCAAGACCATGGAGCCGATGGAAAACTACGGCGTGCAGGTGATGTCGATCGGCTTTCTGGTGAATCAGGACGAAGCGATGATCTGGCGCGGCCCGATGGCCACCCAGGCGCTGGAGCAGCTGCTGCGGCAGACCAACTGGAAAGACCTCGACTACCTGATCGTTGATTTGCCGCCCGGGACCGGCGACATCCAGCTAACGCTGTCGCAGCGGGTGCCGATGACCGGCGCCGTGATCGTCACCACGCCGCAGGACATCGCGCTGCTCGATGCGCGCAAGGGCATCAAGATGTTCGAGAAGGTCGGGGTGCCGATCCTGGGCATCGTCGAGAACATGGCGGTGCACATCTGCAGCAACTGCGGGCATGTCGAGCACATCTTCGGCGAGGGCGGCGGCAAGAAGATGGCGGCCGACTACGCCATGGATTACCTCGGCGCGCTGCCGCTGGACATCCAGATCCGGCTGCAGGCCGACAGCGGCAAGCCGACAGTGGTGGCCGATCCGGACGGCGAGGTCGCCGGCATCTACAAGGCAGTGGCCCGCCAGGTGGCAATCAAGATCGCCGCCAAGGCCAAGGACTTTTCGTCGAAGTTTCCGTCGATCAAGATCAGCAAGGACACATAAGTCGTCATTGCGGCTTTGCCTGCATCGTTGTCAGTGTGGGCGAGACCCCGCGTCCGCTGTCATTGCGGGCCTGATCCGCAATCCATGCCGCCGTGGATCCCGGCTCAAGGCCGGGATGACAAAGACGTGGATCCCGGCGCGAGGCCGGGATGACAAAAACGTGGGTCTCGGCGCGAGGCCGGGATGACAAAGACGTGGATCCCGGCGCGAGGCCTGGATCACAAAAACGTGGGTCTCGGCGCAAGGCCGGGATGACAAGCACATGGATCGCGGCTCGAGGCCGGGATGACAGCCGCACTCTCTGTCATTGCGGGCTCGACCCGCAATCCAGGCCTCCATGGATCCCGGCTCAAGGCCGGGATGACACCAGACAGGGATCCCGGCTCGAGGCCGGATGACACCAAACAGGGATCCCGGCGCGAAGCCGGATCACAGCCGGTCAGAACCGCGCGAAGAACTTGCCGACGGCCGATGCGCAGAAGGGATAGACCGCCGCGTGGTAATTGCGGGCCACTTCCCACTCCGGGTCGTCGCCGAACAGTTTGGCCTGCGCCACGGTGCTCTCTTTCACCAGCGCAAAGCCGAGCTTCTCGTCGAAGAACGGATCGCTCGAACTGGTTGCACGCTGGTCGACGTCCAACACTGTCACCCGGGTCGGCGCCAACGCGGTGAGCGTCTGCGCCAAGGCGCCGGTGTTGTTGGCGAAGGACACGGTAGCGTCTTCGGCGCCTCCGCAGAGCAGGATCGGCGACCGGGGCGCGAAACCGCGCAAGTCGTTGGCCTTGGCGTCGATGCGCAGGCCGAAGGCCGGATCGGCCGGCCGCGCCAGCAGGTCCTGCAGGTAAGCCAGCCGGAAGCTGTTGGTGAACAGGTTGCCGCCGCCGAAGCCGCGCTCGAACACCCGGTCCATCCACGTCCCGGTCGGCGGCGTCAGCGCGTTCAAGCTCGCCTGCAAGCCGGACCCGGGTGGCGCCTCGGGTGGGGTGCGGTTGAAAAGCCGCGCCGGGGGCAGCTTGCCCAGCCTGTCCAGGGTGGCTGCGTCGGCGCCGGGCAGCAGCGACTCGATGCCGCTGGCATAGCCGCTTTCGTAAAGGTCGCTCGGGCGCGCATAGACGTTGCCGTAGGAGCGCTGGTAGCTGGTGGCCAGCAGGGTGGCGAACAGCGGAGCACCGACGCGGACCTGGCCGGCGAAGTTGTCGTCGAGCTCCCGCGCGAGCGAGTACGGCCCCGACATCGGCGCGGACGCCGTGACAGTGACGCCGGCTTGCTCCAGCGCCCGCTGGGTCGCCAGCGCCACATAGCCGCCTTGCGAATAGCCCGTCAAGAACAGCTTGGTGCTGGCCGTGACGCGCGGCGTCAGTGTCGGCAGGGCGGCCATCGCTGCTGCCAGCGCATCCAGCATGTCGGTGGATTGCTGCTTCGCGTTCAGGAACGGGTGGTAGTTCAGGGCCGAGCTGTCGTAGCCGGCGTAATTCGGCGCGACGACGATGTAGCCGCGTGCCGCGAAAATCGTGGCGATCGTCAGACTCTCCGTCTGCGAAGCGTTCTTGTCGTCGCCGAGCAGCGCCAGGTTGAAGCTCTTTTCAGGATGGGTGGCGTGGCCGTACAGCACGATCGGCCGCGCGCCGGTGCAGCGCGGGTCGGTGCCGCCGGGCAGCATCAGGGCGCCGGATGCGGTGGTGGGCTCGCCCGCCCCGCCGACCGTGGCGTACTGGAGATAGCGCACATCGACGCTGCAGATCGGGTCGCCGGCCAGCCGCAGCAGGCTCTGATTGCGGCTCGGGCCGTTTTGCAGCATCGCCTTCAGCGCCCCGGCGCTCAGGGACAGGGTCTGAGCGGGAGGGCTGGGCAGAGGTGTCGCGACTGCCGGCGCGGGTGCCGCAGGCTCGGGAGCGGCCGGAGTGCCGCCGACGCCGGCGCTGCTGGAGCCGCCTCCGCCGCAGCCCGCCGACATCACCGCGGCGATCACCGCGGCAATCAGCGCGTCAAAACGCAGGTTTAATTTCATCCCGCGACTGTACGCAATCACTGTCAATCGCAGGTAAACCGGAACTGAGCCGTAGCACTTCTTTTCGGGTCTCCCGCGACCAGGATCCGCGGCCGGTCGGCCGGCTTTTCGGCGCGCTGCTGGCCGGCGTTTACCGGGCTGGCGCCGCGAAGGCGGACTGCGCCACCGCGAGCGCCTGTTTCCTCTGGGCCACCAGAACCAGCGGCTTGCCTTCGGGCGAGGACACCACCTGCCAGTGGACGTTGCCCCACCAGCCGCTGCCAGCTTCCAGTGCCACCGTCCGGTCGAAAGCGAAGGCCGTCACCATGCCGCCTTTCTCGAAGAAGGTGGTGAGGTGATAGACCTTGTGACCCGCGATGTCGCAGGGGCGCATCAGCTGGGGTGATCCAGGCACTGTCTTGTGTTGTTCGAGCCCGAGTTGATCAAGCAGCTGGCGGCTTTCCATGAAGTTGCCGCGCAACATGCGTTCATGCAGTTCGTGCTCGATCGCCCCGCGCACCAGCGCCGGAGGCCGCATCGCCAGCACGCCGCCGACGCCAGTCCCGAGCAACAACAGAGCGCCGATGCTGCGCTGCACGCCCCGGCGCGAGAACCACGACCCGCTCCGGGCGCGAAACAGGTGGGCCGGCGGCTGTCCAGGCTCATACCCCAGCGCCAGTTCGGCACGGGCGCGCAGGTCGAACTGGTTCTCCTGCGGGTCGAGGGGCGGGTGCTCCAGCTTCACATCAGCTCTTTCTC
>JAJAZH010000257.1 GCA_026785815.1 Ramlibacter sp.
AGAAAGCCCAGCCGCAGCAGGTAGCTGCGCAGGAAGGCCACCGCACCGGCCGCGCCGGCCCGCGCCATCGAGGTGCGGCGGCCCCGGGCATGCTGCTGGCGGGCCCAGGCCTGGCTATAGGACTCGAGTTTGCGCCAGTAATGGGCGGAGGTTGGATAGCTGTCATGGAGCAACGGACTGGTAAGACGCCCGGGCCGGGTCCCGAGTTCCGCGATCACGCGCTCGTGCACCAGATCGTCCGAGAACCGGGCCTGGCCGCGGCGAAACAGCCGCAGCACATGGTCCGGAGTCCAGCCGCAGTGACGGATCCAGCGCCCGCAAAAGCGCGTGAGCCGCGGGATCTCGTACGCGCCGGCCGCGTTCGAGGCCATGGCCTCCACGATCTGCGCGGCCAATCGCGGCGTCACGCGCTCGTCGGCGTCCAGCGACAGCACCCAGTCTCCGGTGGCCAGGGCGACTGCGCGGTTTTTCTGCGGACCGAAGCCTGGCCAGTCGGCCGTCACGCTGACCCGGGCACCGCACTCCCGCGCGATTGCGACGGTGTCGTCGGTGCTGCCGCTGTCCAGAACCACAAGTTCGTCGGCGAACGGCACCGACGCCAGGCAGGCGCGCAGGTTGGAAGACTCGTTGCGGGTGATGACGACGACGGACAGCGACATGGGTTGAGCTGGCATTATCCGCAGTTGCCCCGCACCGCCCGGACGGCCGCGCCGCTGCTGAGATAATCGAACGCTGTCTGAACCAGAGGTAGGCCTTGCGTGTCTGAAAGAATCAGTTGGGAAAGCCTGCGGCCCTGGCCGGTGTACTTGACCGCGGCGATGCTCCCGTTCTCGCTGGCTGCCACCAACATCTTCAAACTGCTGATGGTCCTGTTCGCGGTCGCGGCCCTCGTGATCGGCTTCAGGCGCCGTGAACCGATGCCGCAGTGGCGGCAGCTGCGCACACCGGCGATGGTCGCCGCGATGCTTGTGGTGCTCTCCTTGAGCCTGTTGTACACCTCGGCGCCGTTGACCGAAGCGCTCAATGACCTGAACAAGTACGGCAAACTGTTGCTGATCCCGCTGGTCCTGCTGCTGGTCCGCAAGCGCGACGAAGCACTGTTCGCCCTGGGCCTGTACGCGGTCGGGGAAAGCTTCGTGGTCCTCAGTTCCTACCTGCTCAGCGCCGGCCTGCCCTTGCCGTGGGTGGTGAAGCCGCTGTCGACGCGCGTTTCCGTCGGCGTGGTGTATTCGAGTTACCTGGACCAGTCCCTGATGACCGTGGGCCTGGCGACGCTGGCCTGGCACCTGCGGCACGACTTTCCCAGCCGCCACGGCGTGCGCATCGCGCTTGGCGTCGTCCTGCTGTGCGCGGTCAACGTGCTGCTGTTCCTGCCGGGGCGCAGCGCCCAGGTCGCATTGCTGCTGGCCATGGCGTTGGCGCTGTTCTGGGCCACGCCAGGCCGCGGGCGGCCCGCTGCCGTGCTGCTCCCCCTGCTGCTGCTGGGCGCGCTGATGGCGCTGTCGCCGCATTTCAAGGACCGTGTGGCGGCCGTGGTCACCGAATCGATTGCCTACAGCAACGGCGACCGGGCGCCGACGTCTTCGGGAGCGCGTCTGAACCTGTGGCAGCGCTCGGTGGAAGCGATCCGGGAGAAGCCGCTGGCGGGCCATGGCCTGGGCAGCTGGAACGCCGTCTACCGGCGGCTCGAAGGTCCGGGCCTGAGTCCCGTCTTCGTGAACCTGCGCAATCCGCACCAGGAATATCTGCTGTGGGGCGTCCAGCTCGGGCTGGTCGGCGTGGCCCTGCTGCTGGCGTTCGAAGTCATGCTGCTGCGCGACGGGGCGCGGTTTCGTTCCGACGTGCGCCACGCCACCTGGTCGATCGCGGCGATCTTCGCCGTCGTGTGCCTGTTCAACAGCAGCCTGTTCGATGCGCTGATCGGCGACTATTTCTGCATGGTGCTGGGACTGCTGCTGGCGCTCGGCGTCCACACGCCCCGGCCGCAAGCGAGCGCATGACCGACGCTTCCAGCCTGCCCCCAGCCGCCCCGCGCCCAGTCTGGCCGCGGCTGGCCCGTTTTCTTCCGTATTTCCGCGGCTCGGGCTGGGCCCTGCCCGGCATGGTCGCCGCCGTTGTGATGGCGGCCGTCACCGAGCCGGTGATTCCAGCGCTGATGAAGCCGCTGCTCGATCGCGGCTTCCAGGCCGGCTCGCTCGCCCTGTGGGTGGTTCCAGTGGCGCTGATGGGGCTGTTCGCGGTGCGGGGCATCGCCGGCTTCGTGGCGCAGTATTCGCTGGCCTACATGGCCAACCATGCGATGGTGACGCTGCGCGCGCGGTTGTTCGGCCGCCTGCTCGACGCGCCGATGACGATGTTCGGCCAGACCTCCGCCAGCGCGCTGTCCAACACCGTGGTCTACGAGGTGCAGACCGGCACCACGCTGCTGGTGAACGCGATGCTGTCGCTAATCAAGGACTCTCTGACGCTGGTGGCGTTGCTGGCCTACCTGCTGTACATCAACTGGAAGCTGACGCTGATCGTGCTGGCGATCTTTCCCGGCGTGGCGCTGGTGATGAAGGTGCTGTCGCGCCGGCTGCACCGGATCACCCAGGCCAGCCAGCAGGCGACCGACCGGTTGGCGTACGTCGTGGAGGAAAACGTACTGGCGCATCGGGTGGTGCGGCTGCACCAGGCGCAGCAGGCGCAGGGCGAGCGCTTCGACCGGCTCAACCGGGAACTGCGGCGGCTGGCGATGAAATCCACCATCGCCGCTTCGGCGATGACGCCGCTGACGCAGCTGCTCGCCGCGGCGGCGCTGTCGGCGGTGATCTGTACCGCGCTTTGGCAAAGCTCCACCAGCGGCATCACCGTGGGCGGCTTCGCGTCGTTCATCACGGCCATGCTGATGCTGATCGCGCCGATCAAGCACCTCTCGGAATCGGCCGCGCCGATCACGCGCGGTTTGGTGGCCGTGGAGCGCGGACTGGACCTGATCGACCAGACCCCCTCGGAACAGGAAGGCAGCCACGATGCCGCGCATGCCCGCGGCGAGCTGGTGCTGGACCAGGTTGCGGTGCGCTACGCCGGCAGCAACCGCGAGGCGCTGGACGGAGTCAGCCTGCGCGTGGCGCCGGGGCAGACGGTGGCGCTGGTCGGCTGCTCGGGCTCCGGCAAGACGACTCTGGTCAACCTGTTGCCGCGCTTCATCGAACCGACCGGCGGCACGATCACGCTGGATGGGGTGGAACTGCGCGCCTGGCGCCTGAGCGCGCTGCGCCGGCAGTTCTCGTTCGTCAGCCAGGATGTGGTGATGTTCAACGACAGCATTGCCGTCAATGTCGCACTCGGACTGGAGGCCGATCGGGAGCGGATCGTCGCTGCGCTGGACGCAGCCAACCTCGGCGCCTACGTGACCTCGCTGCCGCTCGGGATCGACACCGTCGTGGGCCACAACGCGACGCAACTTTCCGGCGGCCAGCGCCAGCGGCTGGCAATCGCGCGGGCGCTTTACAAGGACGCGCCGATCGTGGTGCTGGACGAAGCGACGTCGGCGCTGGACGCGGAGTCGGAGCAGGCGGTCAAGTCGGCGTTGCAACGGCTGATGGCCGGCCGCACGACGCTGATCATCGCGCACCGGCTCTCCACCATCGAGCATGCCGACCGCATCCTGGTCATGAGCGCGGGCAAGATCGTCGAGGAAGGCTCGCACGCCAGCTTGCTGCGCAGCAACGGCCACTACGCGCGGCTGTACAACCTCGCCGTCTCCAGCGTCCCGGACAGCGCCCTTGACAGCTCGCCGGAGAGGTTGCTGGAATGAGCCGGGTTTCCATCAGCGGCTTCACCTTCATCCGCAACGGGGTCGCGCTGGGCTTTCCGTTCGTCGAATCGATCCGCTCGCTGCTGCCGCTGGTCGACGAGTTCGTGGTCGCCGTCGGCCGCAGCGACGACGACACGCTGGAGCGGGTGCGCGCCATCGGCGAGCCGAAGATCCGCATCATCGAGACCGTCTGGAACGAACGCATGGCCGACCGCGGCTTCGTCTACGCCCAGCAGAAGATGATCGCGCAGTACGCCTGCACTGGCGACTGGGCTTTCTATCTCGAAGGCGACGAGGTGGTCCATGAGCGGGAGCTGGCGCAGATCCGGGCCAGTGTCGAACAGCACCATGGCAACCCGGCGGTGGAAGCGCTGGTGTTCGACTTCCTGCATTTCTACGGCACGCCGCAGTACGTTTCTGTCAGCCCCGGCTGGTACCGGCGCGAATGCCGGCTGATTCGCAACACCATCCGCAGCTACGCGCCGGACGGCCAGTACTGGCTGGTGACGAGCCGCCACAAGCAGCCCCGCAATCCGCACGCGGCGTTGGCCCAGGCCCACATCCACCACTACGGCTGGGTGCGCAAGGCCGAACGGATGCAGGCCAAGCTGGACCAGGTGGCCAAGTACTGGGCCGGTTCCACGCCGCCGAAAATCGAGTACGCCAACTTCGACCCGCAAGCGGTGGCGCCGTTCCAGGGCACCCATCCGGCCGTCATGGCGCATTGGCTGGCGACCCAGGCCGAACAGCAGATCGCTTTCAACCCGGACTACCGGCTGACGCCGAAGGAGCGCAAGTACCGGCTTTCGATGAAGCTGGAACAGCTCATCGGACTGGACTTCAGCCGCAAGCACTTCAAGCTGGTCGCTTGAGCGTCTCTCCCGTCGGTTGCTCAGGTTCCGGTACGGCTTGACGCCAGGCTGGCCCGATACAGCCGCTCGTACTCCTGGGCCGCGTGCTCCCAGGTATGGGCCTGCGCGAAGGCGCGGCCGTTGGCGGACAGGCGTTGCTGCAGCGCCTTGTCGGCCAGCAGCCGTTGCAGCGTGGCGAGCAACTCCTGGGAGTCCTGCGGATCGGTCAGCAGCAAGGCGTCCTTGCCGTCCCGCAGCAGCGTCGAGATGCCGCACTGTGCCGGGCCGCTGACCACCACCGGCAAGCCGTGCGCCAGGCCCTCCAGCACCACCATCGCGAAGGTGTCGTCCAGCGTCGGGTGCACCAGCACGTCGGCGGCGCGATAGGCCCTGGCGACGCCATCCAGCGCGCCCAGGAAATGCACCCGTTTGTCCACGCCCGCCGCCGCCGCGAGGTCGCGGAAGCGCTGCGCCTGGCCGGTGTTGCCCACCACCGCCAGCTGCACGTCGCGCGGCAGTGTGACGAGGGCGGCCAGCAGCGTGGTGAGTCCCTTGCGCGCATAGTCGTTCGCCACGAACAGCAGCATCCGTCCATTGGCCGGCAGGCCCAGCTCGCGCCGGCCAGCGGCGCGGTCCCAGCCGGGCTCGGGCAACGCGACCCCGGGCGTGACGATAGCCATCGCGCCGACCGCATGCGGATAGGCCGCCAGCGCGTCGGCTTGCAGGCTGGACGAGGTCAGCACCACTTGCTGTCCCGGGCGCACCCGGAACCGCAGCGCTTCGAGCGCGAGATAAGTCAGCAGCCGCGGGCTGGTGGCGATCTTCAACCAGCGCAGCCGGCGGCGCCAACCGCGCTGGCCGCCGAGCAGGTTGTGCCGCACCGGCTTGACGTGGATGGTCTGCACCCGGCCCTGCCAGGTGTTCTCGTGCGAATGCACGACGTCGAAGCCGCTGCGGGTGGCCAGCCAGGTCGCCGCCGCATACCAGAGCTGGTTGATCCAGCGCGGCTTGGGGAGGGGACTGGACACGCGGTGGTAGCTCACGCCCGGCCACGCATGCTCGATCTGCTGCGCAAACACGTGGATATCGTGGCGGGCCGCGAGCTGCTCCACCAGCCGGATCGAGTAGCTTTCGGCGCCGCCGCCACGCGCGCTGAAGACGCGGTTCAGCACCGCGATCTTCAGGCGCTGCCCGCCGGCCGGCGTCATTGCCGCTTCCGGTCTTCGTAGCCGGTCGCCACCTTCAGCCACAGCAGCGGCAGCGAGGTGGAGCGATGCACCGGCACCCGCGGCAGCTCGAACAGGTCGTCGCCACGCCGGGCCCGCGAGCGCTGCGTCGTCGTCGCCGTCGAGTAGCCGACAGCCCGGGCCATGGCCGCATGCTTGTCCTGATGCGCGCCGTACGGGTAGCAGAAGTGCTTCACCTCCACCTCCAGCCGGTGTTCGAGATCGCGCTTGCAGCCGGTGATCTCATGAAAGGCGGCAGCGTCGTCCAGGTGCGTCAGGTCGGCGTGCGTGCGGGTATGGGCGCCCACCTCCTGGCCGCCGGCGATCCAGCGCTTGAGCTGCGCGGCATCCATCAGCGGCCGGGCCGCAATGCCTTTGGCGTGGTCCCAGACATTGGTGCCGCCCATCTGGCCGCTGACGATGTAGCAGGTCGCGGAAAAACCATGCCGTTGCAGCGCGGGCAATGCATGTTCGAGGTTGTTCACATAGCCGTCGTCGAGCGTGATCCCCACCACCCGACCTCTGCTCTCACCGCGCAGGTAGGGCAGCAAGGCCGTCATCGACAGCCCGCGGTAGCCCAGCGCCTTCAGCAGGCCCAGTTGCCGCGCGAATGCGGCAGGGGCCACCACCAGGCTGCGGTACGGCTCGCCTTTCGCGGGCGGCGGCTCCACCTGATGGTAGGTGAGGATCGGGATCGATCGGCGCATGTCTTGAACGGTTGAGGACAGAGCAGGCTACACCTGGTCTGTCCCGCAAGATTTAGAGCAGCACAATGTCGTATTGCTCCTGCCCCATCGCGCTTTCGCTCTGCAGCGAGATCGCCTTGCCGATGAAATCCGACAGGCCCGCCAGGTGCTGGCTCTCCTCGTCGAGGAACAGCTCGACCACTTTCGGTGA
>JAJAZH010000258.1 GCA_026785815.1 Ramlibacter sp.
CGGCAAGCTCACCGGCGCGATGGTGGACCAGCCCTGGGGCGACATCTGCGACGGCGAGGAAAAGCGTCGGATGCTGCTTGAAACCTGCGTCCAGCTCGGCATCGCCGCCAACCGGGCGATCGCGATGGGCGACGGCGCCAACGACCTGCCGATGATGGGCGCCGCCGGACTCTCGGTGGCCTATCACGCCAAGCCCAAGGTGCGGCAGCAGGCGATGGTCGCGATCGATGCCGGCGGGCTCGACCGGCTGCTCGAGATCCTGCGTTAGACCGCGGACGGTGTGCTGGCGCCAGCGCCCGCTTGAAGCACCCGAGGGGCTCGGCTCACACCCGACGTTGAAGGTCTAGGCCGAAGCGATCGGGCGCAGCGTTCCGGCGCGCGAGCAGAGGCGAACCCGATACAGCAGGAAGATGACGATCGAGACGTTCAGCAGATTCCAGCCGATGCCGTTGATGAAGGCGGCTCGATAGGAGCCGGTCAGGTCGAACACCGCGCCCGACATCCAGCCACCCAGCGCCATGCCGAAAAGAGTCGCCATCAGGACGGTGCCGACGCGGGCGCCGGCTTCCTTCGGGGAAAAGTATTCCCGCACGATCAGCGCATAGGCCGGGACGATGCCGCCCTGGAACAGGCCGAACAATCCCGACACCACGTACAGCGACACCAAGCCGTCGAAGGGCAGGAACAGCAGCAATGCCACGCCCTGCAGCACGGAACCGAGCAGCAGGGTGCGCAGGCCGCCGATGCGGTCCGAGATCCAGCCCGAAAGCAGCCGGCTGAGCACGCCCATTCCCAGCATCACCGACAGCATTTCCGCGCCGCGGGCCGCACCGAACCCGAGGTCGCCGCAGTAGGCAACGATGTGCACTTGCGGCATCGACATCGCCACGCAGCACGACACGCCGGCGACACACAACAGCGTCTGCACGGTGCCCGCGGACAAGCCCAGCACCAGTGGTGACCCGCCCGCGACGGCGCCGGGCCAGTCGACAGTGACGGCGGGCTGCGGCGGTGGGCGTCGCCGCAGCACCAGCGCCAGCGGAACAATCGACAGGAAGCAGAACACGCCAACGCCGACATAGGTCTGGCGCCAGCCGACCGTGTCGATGAAATGCTGCATCACTGGCGGCCAGATCGCGCCCGCCACATAGTTGCCGCTCATGCAGACCGCCACCGCGATACCACGCCGGCGGGTGAACCATTGGGAGGTGTCGGCAACCAGGGGCGCGAACGTGGCGGAGGTGCCGAGCAGGCCGATCAGCAGTCCTTGCGCCAGGCTGAACTGCCACAGGGTCGACGCTGAACCGGCCGCCACGAACCCGACGCCCAGCCCCACCGCCCCGAGCAGCACCGGGGCAATCACGCCGAACCGGTCCGACAGGCGCCCCATCAGGATGCCGCCGATGCCAAACCCGATCATCGTGAGCGTGTACGGCAGCGAGGCGTCACCCCGGTCGACCGCGAATTCGGCCTGGATTCGCGGCAGCACCACCGTGACCGAGTACATGCCCGAGCCGCCGATCGTCATCAACAGCAGCGACACGAGCAGCCGCATCCACGCATAAGGCGATTCGAGCTCGTCGGCGGTAGCGATGGCGGCCGGCTTCATTGCACTGATTGGAACCGAAACGGCAATCCGCCGTCCGCGCAGCCGTCGGACAGCGCCCACATCTGCCGCAGTCCCGGTCCCACGGCGTCCAGGTAAACTCATGCTTAATGTGGAAAGGCAACATCCCAGGGATACCACATGCCACCCACTGGCTCAACGCCACCGCCTCGCCATTTCTCCATGCTCCGCGGCTTTCACCTCGCGGACTTTTTCACTTTGGGGAATGCGGCCTGCGGCGTCGGTGCCGTCTTCTTCGCCATGATGTACATGGACGGCGGCGCGGCTTTCCACTTCTTCGCGGCGGCTGCGCTGGCGCCGGCTGCCTTCATCTTCGACGTGCTGGACGGCCGGATCGCGCGGGCCCGGCACCAACATTCCGCGCTGGGCCGGGAGCTGGACTCGCTCTCCGACGTGATCTCGTTCGGCGTCGCACCGGCGGCGCTGGGCTTCGCCGCCGGCCTGAACGGCGGCTGGGACGCAGCCGCGCTGATCTACTTTGTCTGCTGCGGCGTCAGCCGGCTGGCGCGCTACAACGTGACTGCTGAAACGCTATCCGCGGGCGCCGACAAGGTGAAGTATTTCGAGGGCACGCCCATTCCCACCAGCGTGTTGATCACCGGCGTGCTGGCGCTGGCAGCTTGGCAAGGCCGTATCGGCGATGAAATCTGGGGTGGGGCCTACACCATCGGCCCGTGGGAGCTGCATCTGCTGTCCCTGCTGTTCGTGCTTTCGGGAAGCCTGATGATCAGCGCGACCGTTCGCATTCCTAAGCTCTGACCTAGCGGCTGCGGGCGGCGGGCTGGGCGACCAGCTCTTCTTGCGTGGGCGCAAAGAACGGCGTCAGCAGTTGCGATGCAACGCCGTTGTGGCCGTCCGCATGGGTCACGCGCACCACCTTGCCTTCGCAGGAAAGCCAGTGCTGCTTGCCGCCATAGGTGAACTGCACATTGAGGTTGAGCAACGCGCCGAGCGGAAGGTCGACCTCGGTCTCGAAATAGACACCGCTCGCACTGATATTGCGAGTGCGAGCGCTCAATCCTTC
>JAJAZH010000259.1 GCA_026785815.1 Ramlibacter sp.
CGATCGAGTAGAACTGCTCGCGGCTGATGCGCCTGCCGTTGTGTTCATAGGCCAAAGTCATGGAGCCCCCACGTTTGCCGCCAAGGCGGCTGCACTGCCCCCCGAGGGGGCGTGGGCTTGCTTGAAGCGGTTCTGCGCTGCGCCCATATTCATTCCCAGAAATCCCGGCGGCACATGCCGCGCGCATTGCAGAAGTCGCAGCCGCTGCCTTCGCCCAGCGCTGCCATGGCCTCGCCGCTGGCGACGCGCCGCATGTCGTCCAGCACGCCGGCGACCAGTGCGTCGCGGGTGTGGGTGACGTCCAGATGCGGCACCGGCACGGTGCCGGTGCGCTCACCGATGTTCAGGTACGCGGCCTGCAAGCTGTCGTCGTGCAGCAGCACGCCGTAGAAAGCCAGCTGGGTGTCCTCGCCCGGCCGCTTGACCCGGTCGCGGGTCTGTTGCAGGCCCTCGGTCTTGTAGTCGACCACCAGCGGGGTGCCGTCCGCCAGCCGGTCGATCCGGTCGATCCTTCCGACCAGCTTGAGCGGGCCCAGCGAAACCTGGTGCGAACTCTCCGAACTGACGAAGGCCGCGCCAGTCGCTTCGTGACGTTCCAGCCAGGCCAGGTAGCCGTCGCGCACCTGTGGCCAGGACGCCGCGAACGGCAGGAACTCGCCCTCGGCCAGCCGCATGCTGCGCGTCACCTCCTCGGCGCAGATGTCCAGCAGTTTCAGGCGGGCGGCGCCGGCCGGCTCGAAGCTGTCCTTGAGCGTGTCGTGAAAGGCCGAGAGCACGGCGTGCAGCCAGTTGCCGAAATCGCGCTTGTCGACTTCGGCGTCGAGCTCCTCGGCCTCCGTCAACCCGAGCTGGCGCAGCGCGAAAAAGCGATAGGGACAACGGCGCAGATCCTCGTACGCGCTGGCCGAGAGCTCAGCCACCGGCAGCGCCGCGCCGACGGCCTGTGGACGTTGCGTCGCCGCGATCGGCACCTCGCGCTGTTCACGCTGGTCAGCGCCCTCGGCAACGTTGGCTTCGAGCTGCAGCGCCAGCACCAGCGGACTGGGCAGCAGCACTTCGCCGCTGTCATCGCTGGCCCGGCACAACACATCGCTGTGCCCGGCCTGCAGCGCGCAGCGCCAGCCGGCGCGCACCGCCTGCTCCAGCGACTCGCGCGACGGCAGGCCCAGCGCGGCGCGCTGGGACGGCGTCCACGCGCCGGCCGGCTCGGGCGACACCGGCAGCCGGACCTCGTCGCACCCCGGGAGCACCAGCGCCTCGAACGGTCGCCCCAGCAACTGGTTGAACGGCAGGATCACCACCTGTTCCTGCCGCTTGGCCTCCGGCACGAAGCTGGCGTCTTCCAGCGTCTCGTTGACCCAGGCGGTCAAGCCGGCCAGCCCGAGCCGCCGCGACGCCTGGGGCAACTGCTCGAACTCGGCTCCGGCGCCGGTGGCCAGCCGCAAGGCGCCGATCACCTTCTCACCGGCGGCATCCCCTTCCAGCAGCAACCATTGGCCGCTGGCGTCGAGCAGCGCGCGCAAAGTGGAAAGCCATTGCGGCAAGGCCCGGCTGCCCTGGAGTCCGGCGCGCCATTGCTCGACCCGCTCCACCAGCGCCGGCAGCGATTTGCCGTCGCCCAGGTCGCTGCGCTGCAAGGCCGACCAGTCGCGCAGCCCGGCGCGGCGGACCCGGCGTTCGAGAGCCAGCACCGAGCTGGCCGACAGCGTGGGGCAGTTCTTCAGCCAGTCCAGCACGGCGTCGCTCGACGCGTTCCATGCGCCGGCCCGCAACGCCGACATCAGATGCGCGGCGGCACGGGTGGTCGACAGCTTCCAGCCGGTCTCGTCGCGGATGGCGACCCCTCGCGCACCGAGCACCGCGCGAATCTGCCGTGTCAGCACCCGGTCGATCGCCGCCAGGGCCACCGGCGCACGGCCGGCCTCGATCTGCCGGATCACGCAAGCCGCGGCCTGTTCCGCTTCATCGGCCGGGTCGCTGGCACTGTGGAGCATGACGGTGCCAGCAGCCGCGGCAACATCGAGTGGCAGCGACACCGCCTTGTCCCCGGCCAGCGCCTTCAGGCTTTCGGCCAGCGGCTCGGCCTGGAAGCCCTCCAGCACCACCAGCAGGTCGAGCGTCGAGCGCAGGTCCTGCTGCAGCAATGCATCGGTCGCGTAAGCCGAGGCCGCGGCCCATTCGATGGCGACGCGGGCCACCGCGGCCTCGAGTGCCAGCACCGGCCCATCGAAGCCCGCCGACACCAGCGGGCGCGCCCGTGCCGCCCAATCGCTGCGTTGCTGCGGAGGCACCGCCGCCGCAACGCCGGCCAGCTGCCAGGCGGCTTGCACCAGCCGCCCCGCCAGCAGCTCCGCCTGCTCCGAAAAGCCGGCCCGCTGCAGCAGCGAATGCGCGGTCAGGAGATCGCGGCCCATGTCGAAACCGAGGTCGTCCCCCGTCGCAACGAAACCGGACGCCGCGCCCCAGTTCATCGTGGTCTCGAAGCGCGGCGCAAAACCGTCCGGCACTTCGGCCGCCCACAGCTTGCTTGCCAGCGGCATCAATTGCGCGTATGGCACCAGCACCAGCGTGCGTGCCGGATGTGCGCCGCGCTGTTCGATCAGGTCGCGTAACGTGCTCATCAAGGCGCGCAGGACGGCAGGCCCGCCATGCTTTTGCGCTATCACATTCATAGGGGTTGGGGGGTCCGTCACCGGGCCGGGGTGGGGCCCTGTTTCTGTCACAATTCTCTGACTGTAATGGCTCGGCCCGCTGCGAAAACTGCACAGCCACCGCGTTAACTGGTACAGCCCCTCCGGTAGCGGGCAGTCCCGCCCTTGTCTTCTTAAGGAATCTCTCCATGGCCAGCGACCTGATCAAGCATGTCTC
This sequence comes from Ramlibacter sp., assembly GCA_026785815.1. Lineage (GTDB taxonomy): Bacteria > Pseudomonadota > Gammaproteobacteria > Burkholderiales > Burkholderiaceae_C > Ramlibacter. The sequence continues at coordinate 2,869 of JAJAZH010000259.1, forward strand.
CGACAGTTCTTTCGAAGCCGACGTCCTGAAGGCCGACAAGCCGGTGCTGGTCGATTACTGGGCCGAGTGGTGCGGCCCCTGCAAGATGATCGCGCCGATCCTGGACGAAGTCTCGGGCACCTACAAGGACAAGCTGCAGATCGCCAAGATGAACGTCGACGAGAACCGCGACATTCCGGCCAAGTTCGGCATCCGCGGCATCCCCACGCTGATGCTGTTCAAGGACGGCCAGCTGGCCGCGACCAAGGTCGGCGCGATGAGCAAGGCGCAGCTCACGGCTTTCATCGACCAGCACCTGGCCGCTTAGCGTGCTTCCGCGGAGCAACCCGGGTTGCGTGGATTGCGGCTCGAGGCCGGAGTGACATTCATGGATTGCGGCTCGAGGCCGGAGTGACATTCGTGGATTGCGGCTCGAGGCCGCAATGACAGCCCCGTTGGGTGCCAGATCAGGCGCGCTTTTTTTCCTGCCATAATCTTTCCTGTTCACCGGTCGCCTTGCGGCGCCCGGTTCGAGTTCCCGGTTCGTGGGGCAGTTCTCGCCCCGCAGCAAACCTCTCCCCCGTCCAACCAGAACTCCGCAAGGGGTCACTCCATGCACTTAAACGAACTCAAGGCACTTCACGTGTCTGAAGTCCTGA
>JAJAZH010000260.1 GCA_026785815.1 Ramlibacter sp.
CGCCGGCAAAAACAGTGCAGCCCAAGGCGTGCGCTCCAGTTTCCATCATCGAGCCGGCCGGCACGAAGTGGTAGCTGAAGCAGTTGTGGATCAGCTCGCCGCGGCGGAAGCCGGCGGCGAAAAGCGCTCGCGCCAGCCGCCAGTAGTCGCGCTGGGCCCCTTGCGGCTCATAGATGGTTCCCGGACTGGCGAAGACTCTTGGCATCCGGTGGCCGAAGCGCACTGCGCTGAAGCCGCCGAAGGGGTCGGCCTCGCGGCTGCTGGCCTGCAGATCCAGCAGTTCATGCTTGCGTGTGACCGGCAGGCGGGCCAGTGCGGCGCGACTGGTCACCTGCGCGGAGTCGACCCCCGAGAGGATGGCGGACATCGCCGTGCTCGCCTTCTGGGCATGGGCGATCTGCTGCGGCAGCGCCTGGAGCAACTCAGATTCGCGCAAGGCGGGGTCGCGCGTTTCGAGCGCATCGTAAAACTCGTTCATGCTGCCCCTTAAGCCAGCCAGCGCTTGCGGCGCTTGTAGCTCTTCACATCGCGAAAGCTCTTGCGCTCGCCGCCGCCGACCCCGAGGTAAAACTCCTTCACGTCCTCGTTGGTGGCCAGTTCGGCCGCGGGGCCGTCCATCACGACGCGCCCGCTTTCCATGATGTAGCCGTAGTCCGAATACTTCAGTGCCATGTTGGTGTTCTGCTCGGCCAGCAGGAAGGTGACCTTTTCCTTGGTGTTGAGGTCCTTCACGATCTCGAACACTTCCTGGACGATCTGCGGCGCCAGCCCCATCGACGGTTCGTCGAGCAGCACGATGCTGGGGCTCGCCATCAGAGCCCGGCCGATCGCGCACATCTGCTGCTCGCCGCCGGAGGTATAGGCCGCCTGAGAGGTCCGGCGCAGCTTCAGGCGCGGAAAATAGGTGTAGACCTTCTCCATGTTGGCGGCGATCTCCGCCTTGTCGCTGCGCGTATAGGCGCCCGTCAGCAGGTTCTCCTCGATGGTCAGGTGGGCGAAGCAGTGGCGGCCCTCCATCACCTGCACCACGCCGCGGCGCACCAGCTCGGAGGTGGAAAGGTTTTCGATGCGCTCGCCGCGCAGCTCGATCGATCCCTTGGTGACCTCGCCACGCTCGCCCTTGAGCAGGTTGGAGATGGCGCGCAGGGTTGTGGTCTAGCCGGCGCCGTTGCCCCCGAGGATGGCAACGATGCCGCCCTCGGGCACTTGCAGCGAGACGCCCTTGAGCACGAGGATCACGTGGCTGTAGATCACCTCGATGCCGTTGACGTTCAGGACGATGTTGGGATTGCTCATCAAACCTTCTCTGCCAAACCAACGGCCCGCGCCTTTCGTTTGGAGGCTGCCTTGCAGCCTCTGCCCCTCCCGCGTGGCGGGAGGGGTTGGGGGAGGGTGCCGTCAATACCTGGCAATGCCAGTCTGCCCGGCGCGGCCGGTCAAGACTGGCAGTCTTGCGGCGTGCGACGCGCCAGCTTCTTCTCGGCTGCGTACTTATCGGCCGCGTTCTTCACCATCGGCTTCAGGATCTGCTCGTCGGCCTGCAGCCAGTCCGACGTGAAGTTCCACTTGGCGCCGTCCCAGGTGTGGATGCGCGCCCAGGCGGCGCCCATGTGGTCCTGGCACGAGGTGGAGACCGGCCGCATCACGCCCTTGAAGCCCAGCGCGTCCAGCTTGGGCTGGGTCAGGTTCAGGTTCTCGTAGCCCCAGCGCGCCTGCTCACCGGATATGACCTTGCCCTTGCCGAAGCGATCCTGCGCTGCCCGCACGCCTTCGACCGCAAGCATCGCTGCAGACAGCCCGCGCATGTACAGCACTTCGCCGACTTCTTCTTTCGGCCCGGTGCCCTGGCCCTTGGCGTGGATCTTCTCGAGGATTTCCTTGACCACGGCCGATTGCGGCTCCGCGCCATGCTGCAGCGCCAATGCGTTGTATCCCTTGGCGCCCGCGCCCACGTCCTTCACATCCGGCTCGGCACCCGACCACCAGACGCCGTACATGCTTTCACGCGGATAGCCGGTGGCGACGGCTTCCTTGAGAGCGGTCGAATTCATCACGCCCCAGCCCCATAGGAAGACGTAGTCCGGCCGGTTCTGGCGGATCTGCAGCCAAGTGGCTTTCTGCTCGATGCCGGGGCTGGCCACCGGCAGCAGCTGCAGGGCAAAGCCCAGCTGGGCGGCGCGCTCCTGCAGCAGCGGGATGGGCTCTTTGCCGTACGGGCTGTCGTGGTAGACCAGCGCGATCTTCTTGCCCTTGAGCTTGTCCAGCCCGCCGGATTTCTTGCCCACCTGCTGCACCAGCACGTCAGCGGCCACCCAGTAGGTGCCCACCAGTGGGAAGTTCCACTTGAACACGCCGCCGTCGGCCGATTCGCTGCGGCCGTAGCCGGAAGTGATCAGCGGGATCTTGTCGCCCGGCGCCTTCTCGGTCAGCGCGAAGGTGATGCCGGTGGACAGCGGCTGGAACACCGTGGCGCCGCCATGCTTGCCCTTGAGGCGCTCGTAGCACTCGACGCCGCGGTCTGTGGCGTAGCCGGTCTCGCATTCCTCGACCAGCACCTTGACGCCGTTGATGCCGCCGCGCGCATTGACCAGCTTCATGTAGTCGGCCATGCCGTTGGCAAATGGCACCCCGTTGGGCGCGAACGCGCCGGTGCGGTAAACCAGCGAGGGGAAGAACTGCTCCTTGGCCTGCGCGAACGCAAGCGGCGAGGTCAGTGCGCCCGACAGGCCGGCCGCAATCATCGATGCAGCAAGAAGGACTTGGCGAAGCTTCATGGGGAGTCTCCTAGTTGGTTGAAGCACAGGGAAAAGCGAAACGTAACGCGGTAACGGGCAACGCGGATTGGGGATGACCCTGGCCGGCACTCAATGGGGGAACGGCCACAGCCGCAATTTCTGCTTGCCCACCGACCACAAACGAGCCAGGCCATGCGGCTCGACGATCAGGAACCAGACGATCAGCGCGCCGAAGACCATGAACTCGGTGTGCGAGATGGCCGCGGTGGAGATCGTCACGCCCACCAGCGAGCCCAATGCCGGCAGCGCCTGGTTCAGGAAGATCGGCAGCGTCACGATGAACGCCGCGCCGAAGAAGCAACCCATGATCGAGCCCAGGCCGCCGATGATCACCATGAAGAGCAGCTGGAAGGACCGGTCGATCGAGAACGCCGCCGGCTCCCAGGAGCCCAGATGGACAAAGCCCCACAACCCGCCGGCGACGCCGACGATGAACGAGCTGACGGCAAAGGCGCTGAGCTTGGCGTACATCGGTCGGATGCCGATCACGGCCGCGGCAACGTCCATGTCGCGAATGGCCATCCATTCGCGGCCGATGGCGCCGCGCACCAGATTTTTGGCGAGCAGCGCGAACACGACCAGGAAGGCCAAGCAGAACACGTACTTTTCCAACGGGCTGGCGACGGACCATCCGAGCACCTGCAGGTTGGACACCGACACCGAGCCTGAAGCGCTGTTGTTGGTGAACCAGCTGATGCGCAGGAACGCCCAGTCGCAGAAGAACTGCGCAGCCAGCGTGGCTACGGCCAGGTACAGCCCCTTGACCCGCAGGCTCGGGATGCCGAACACCAAGCCCACCAGCGTGGCGAAGAAGCCGCCGGACAGCAGCGCGAGGACCAGCGGGATGCCTTCGATGCGAATGTAGGTGTTGTACGCCGCATAGGCGCCCACCGCCATGAAGGCGCCCGAGCCGAGCGAGATCTGCCCGCAGTAGCCGACCAGGATGTTGACCCCAACAGCGGCCAGCGCCAGGATCAGGAACGGCACGAGAATGGCGCGCAGCATGTATTCGTCGGCGAGCATCGGCACGCCGATGAACGCGAAGGCCAACATCGCCAGGATGGCCCAGCGGTCCTGCCCGATCGTGAAGATCTGCTGGTCGGCGGTGTAGCTGGTCTTGAACTGGCCGTTTTCGCGGTAAATCATGGGAAATGTCCTTGTCTACACGCGGTCGATGATCTTCTCGCCGAACAGCCCCTGCGGCCGGAACAGCAGCACCACCAGCGCCAGCATGTAGGCGAACCAGATCTCGATGCCGCCGCCCACCATGGGGCCGATGTAGACCTCGGAGAGCTTCTCGCCCACACCGATGATCAGCCCGCCGATGATGGCGCCGGGCACCGAGGTGAGGCCGCCCAGGATCACCACCGGCAGCGCGCGCAGGGCCACCGTCGATAGCGAGAACTGGACGCCCAGCTTGGAGCCCCAGATCATGCCGGCCACCAGCGCCACGACGCCGGCCACGCACCACACGATCACCCAGATGCGGTTGAGCGGGATGCCGATCGACTGCGCCGCCTGGTGGTCGTCGGCCACCGCGCGCAGCGCCCGGCCGGTGCTGGTTTTCTGGAAGAACAGCGTGAGCAGCGCCACCAGCGCGGCCGCGATCACGGCGGCGAACAGGTCTTCCTTGTTGACCAGGATGCCGCCCTGGAAGGTGGACTCGAACGCCATCAGCGGTTCCTTGGGCATGCCCACATCGATCTTGTAGATGTCGCTGCCGAACAGGGTCTGGCCCGCGCCGTCCAGGAAATAGGCGATGCCGAGCGTGGCCATCAGCAAGGTGGCGCCCTCCTGGTTGACCAGGTGGCGCAACACCAGCCTTTCAACCAGCCAGGCGACGCCGAACATGATCGCGGCCGCGATGGCGAAGGCCAGCAGGTTGGCCGCGATCGCATTGTCGAACCCCAGCCACCGGGGCAGCCATTCCGAAAACCTGGCCATCGCCAGCGCCGCGACCAGCACCATCGCGCCCTGCGCGAAATTGAACACGCCCGAGGCTTTGAAGATCAGCACGAACCCGAGCGCGACCAGCGAATACAGCATGCCGGCCATCAGGCCGCCAAGCAGGGTTTCCAGAAAAAATCCCATGGAGCCGGTTCCTTTAGTCAGAGGTGCCCAGGTAAGCCTTGATGACTTCCGGGTTGTTCCGCACTTCTTGCGGGGAGCCGTCGCCGATCTTCTTGCCGTAGTCGAGCACCACCACGCGGTCGCTGATGTCCATCACCACGCTCATGTCGTGCTCGATCAGGACGACAGTGGTGCCGAATTCGTCGTTCACGTCGAGCACGAAGCGGCACATGTCCTGCTTTTCCTCGACGTTCATGCCGGCCATCGGCTCGTCCAGCAGCAGCACCTGCGGCTCCATCGCCAGCGCGCGCCCCAGGTCGACCCGCTTCTGCAGGCCGTAGGGCAGCTGGCCGACCGGCGTCTTGCGAAACGCCTGGATCTCCAGGAAGTCGA
>JAJAZH010000261.1 GCA_026785815.1 Ramlibacter sp.
AGCGCGGCCGATGATCTGTTCGGTACCTTCGACGGTGCGCGTTACACCGCCGAACACGTTCCAGGCGCGCGGTTCATCGGCTACCCGAGCGGCGGCCACCTGTGGGTCGGACACCAGCAAGACGTCGTGGCCGCGATCGCAGACTTCGTCACCAAACATGCAGCTTCCATTGAGCGTTGAGCAGTTCTACGGCGCGTTCCGGGCCTACAACACGGCGGTATCGTCGGCGCAGGTAGCCAGGAACTGCCCATGTCCTTGCTGACAATACTCCTGCTCCTCCAGGTGATGTTGCCGCTGGGGCTGCTGACGTGGCTGGTGGTGGCGCCTGCGCGCAGTCGATTGGGCTGGACGGTGCAGGCCGCAGCGACGGGCGTCGTGCTGTTGTGGCTGCACGCCGCGGCGATCTGGACCGTACCGCCCTGGTGGGTGCTGTGGCTCTATGCCGCACTGTGGGCTACGGGCGTCGCGATCGGACTGCGACGCTGTCGCCGCTGGCCGGCCATGCCGCACGGGTTTTCTGCTTGGAGTGTGGCCGTCGCGCTGCTGGCGTTCGGGGCTTTCGCAGCCAGCGAAGCGGGACACGCGCTTGCCGGCCGCCGGGCGCCTGCGGGCCCGCTGCAGGCGATGCGATTCCCGTTGGCAGGTGGCACATTCCTGGTGGTGAACGGCGGCGACGACATCCGCATCAACGCTCACCTGGAGTCGCGGGACCTGCCCGATCCGAGGTTCAAGGCCTGGCGCGGCAACGGCTACGCAGTCGACCTCGTGGCCATCGATCGCTGGGGCTTGCGCGCCAGTGGTCTGCAGCCCGCAGACAACGCGGTCTACCGCAGCTTCGGCTGGCCGGTACTCTCGCCGTGCGACGCAGTGGTGCTGACCGCCATCGACGGCCGGCCCGACATGACGCCGCCCGAGAGCGACACGCTCGAACACCTCGCCGGCAACCATGTGATGTTGGCCTGCGGTGGCGTGCATCCGCGCGTGCATGTGGTCATGGCTCACTTCCGCCAGGGCAGCGTTCGCGTTCGCGCAGGCGATGCCGTACAAGCCGGACAGCCCATCGCCGAACTGGGCAACTCCGGCGGCACGGAAGAAGCGCACCTGCATATTCACGTCCAGCGACCCGGGAGCACCGAGATGCCCATGGGCGGTGAACGGCTGCCGGCGACTTACTTCGGCCGCTTTCTGGTGCGGGGAGATCGCGTCACAGTGGGGACCGAGGGTCAGCGTAAGTAGACCGCGCACGGTCCCGTGCCGCGAGCGCCGGGCGTGCGAACGCCTATGCGGTCCATCTGGTTGCCGTCGACGAGAGCAAGGCGCTGGCGAAACCGGCACCAGCGACCAGCCGGGCGCCGTGCCGTCAGCCGGCCGGCCGCTTCATGTCGCCGGGGTCCGCGCCCATGCGGTCGCGCTTCACGAAGTACTGTCGCGCCACGGCCACCCGTTGTGGATCGCTGGGGCGGTCGACGCTTTCGTAGCCGACCACATTCTTCGCGACCAGCGGCCGGTGCTTCTCGATGTAGTGCTTGAAGTCGGCCTGCGCCGTCGACGACCCGACGACGACGACTTCCTCGATGCCTTTCATCGCTTCGCAGACTTCGCCGTAGAACTCGTGCTCGCTGCGAACCTCGCTGCCGTGCTGCCTGGTGTGGTGGGTGTGCGCCTTGATGCGCTCGCTCGCGACGTGCTCTACATCGAACTGCAGAACCCTGGCGCTGTGGTGATCGAGCCAGACGATGGCGTGGAACATGCTGTCGGTGTCCAGGGTGGTGTCAATGAACCGGAGCTGCCGGCAACGCGACGCTCGACGCGACCGTCTCGTCAGCCTTCTTGGGCTCGCGTGCGCGGACCAGCAGCACCGGAACCGTTGCCGCCCGCAAGATCTTCTCCGCGTGGCTGCCCAGCAGCAAGCGCCCCAAACCGCTGCGTCCGTGCGTTCCCAGAACGATCAGGTCCGCACCCCACTTGCCGATCTGATGCAAGACATGTTCGACCAGGCGATCGGCAGAGCCGTCCAGCTTCACCACGTCGACCGCGACGCCGCCGGCTCGACCCTGCTCTTGCCGTCGCAACGATCTTCTCCGCAAGGTTCTCCATGTTGTGCCGAACCTCGCCGGAGACAGTGCCGTAGCCCCGGTTGTTGATCGACAGCGGCAGATCACCGACGACATGGAGCAGACAGACCCGACCGCCAGTCGCTCGCGCGAGATTGACCGCCTCGTCGAGGCCCGCGTCGGAGATCGGGCGCCGTCGATGGGAACGAGGAGGCGCTGATACATGTCGGTGCCCGATTGAAACCTGGGAAGCGATTGCGAAGTGTGGGCGCTGGCGAAGTCGCGAGCTTGATATGCGTCAACCGGCGGTTGATCTGGAGCAAGACCGCAGCCCGGCCAGCGTGCGACGCTGCGAACCTCGTTCGGAGGTCTGCATGTCAATCGCCACAGCATCCGCTCTGCCTGTCGGCCCACCGATCCTTCCCCGCTCGACCGACAACATCGTCAAGCAGGTCGGACTGATTGCTGCGATCAGCGCGTTGCTGCTGATCCTGTGGCTGCCGGCTGCGGCCCGCCTGCCAGCCGCCGGCCAAGTGATGCTCGCCATCCTCGCCTTCGCGGTCATCGTCTGGATGACCGAGGCGCTCGACTACGCGGTGAGCGCAGTCGTGATCGGCGCGCTGATGATCTTCCTGCTGGCCGCAGCACCCGACGCCGCCAAGCCGGCCTGCGCCATGGGCACCGGAGCGGCGCTGGCGCTGGCGCTGTCGGGCTTCTCGAACAGCGCCGTCGCGCTCGTTGCCGCCGCCTGCTTCATCGCCGCCGCGATGACCGCCACCGGCCTCGACCGGCGCATCGCGCTGGTGGTGCTCTCGAAGGTCGGCGCGCGCACGAATCACATCGTCATCGGCGCGATGGTCACCGGGTTCCTGCTCTCGTTCATCGTGCCGAGCACGACCGCGCGCGTCGCCTGCCTGGTGCCGATCATGATGGGCTTCATCCTCGCCTTCAAGGTCGACAAGCGAAGCCGATTCGCCGGCTTGCTGGTGATCACCGCGGCGCAGACCGCCAGCGTCTGGAACGTGGGCATCAAGACGGCAGCGGCGCAGAACATGGTGGCGTCCGGATTCATCGACAAGCAGTTCGGCACCACCATCACCTGGACCGAATGGTTCATCGCCGGCGCCCCGTTCTCGGCGCTGCTGAGCGTCGCCGTCTACTTCATCATGACGCGGATGATGAAGCCGGAGATGAAGGAGATCGCCGGCGGCCAGGCGACCATCCGCGAGCAGCTGGCGGCGATCGGGCCGATGACGGCGAAGGAATGGAAGCTGCTGGCGATCGTGCTCACGCTCCTCGGCTTCTGGGCCACGGAGAAGATGCTGCACGACTTCGACACCTCGTCGACGACCATCGCCGCCATCGCCCTGATGCTGCTGCCGCGCCTGGGCGTGATGGACTGGAAGGAGTCGCAGCGCGGATTTCCCTGGGGTACGGTGGTGCTGTTCGCGGTCGGCATCAGCGTCGGCACCGCCCTGCTGAAGACCAACGCCGCCAGCTGGCTCGCCAACCTGATCGTCCTGCACCTCGGCCTGCAACAGGCCAGCGCGTTCGCGATCCTGATGCTGCTGTCGCTCTTCCTGATCGTCATCCACCTCGGCTTCGCGAGCGCGACGGCATTGGCCTCGACCATGATCCCGATCATCATCAGCGTGCTGGCGGCGGTGCAGACGCCGGGCATCAACGTCATCGGCATGACGATGCTGCTGCAATTCGTGGTGAGCTTCGGGTTCATCCTGCCGGTGAATGCGCCGCAGAACATGATCGCCTACGGCACCGGCACCTTCGATGCCCGCGACTTCATCCGTACCGGGCTGGCGATCACCTTGGCCGCGACCGTGCTGCTGGTGATATTCGCGCTGACCTACTGGCCCTGGATGGGCTACATGACGAAGGCGGCCTGATGGCGGGCAGGGCGCAGTACGGGCGCACCTGCCAACGCCACGGCGGGCTTGTCGGCGCCGCGCTTGCGGAGCGTTCCCCGCACATTGCGGATCGCGAAGATGTGAAGGAACTTGGTGATGTGCGCACTCACGGCGAGTGCGGCCCGCTCGTGTTCGTAGAGTGTCGCCACGTCGTCGATCGGCACGTGAGCTTCAAGAGCCAGGGAGGCCACGATGCGCTTTTCGTCGAGCGGTTTTTCTGGCTGGGTGGACATCGGATGCCTGCAACGTGATTCGGTCGAGGGGACTACCTGGCATGCTCCGGGCAACTGATCGCTGTGTGCCAGTGCGCCGAGCGAGCTGCTCTTGTTCGAGCTTGCGCCGGTATGTCGACTCCGACTTGATTTGTCGCAAGCAAGCGCCCGGACCGCGGTTTGACGCAGGACCGTCATTCATAGCGAACAGACTGAAGCGGCGCACATTCCAGCCGCTTGCCAGCGTCGCCAGCGTCGCGAAGGCTTCGAAGCCCGTCCGGGCAGTCGACCGAGCAGCGTCGTGACCCCGCCCCGACCGTTGTGATCGACGGTCTGAAGCACTGGTTCAGCCGCTTCCTGCGGCGTCGGCGCGTGCTGCAGCACTTCGGCCGTCACCCCCTGGTCGAAACGCTGGCAGCCACCGGCCCGGCCCAGGCGATCTCGGCCGAGCTTGCCACGCCGCTGATGCAGGTTGCGCTCGAGGACGTGCCGGCCGCCCTCGCCCGCTTCGAGTCCCACGAGAACGGGCTGGCCGCCGCCGAGTCTGCTGCGCGACTGGCGCGCGACGGCCCGAACGAAGTGGCCCACGAGAAGCCGCTGCCGGCATGGCTGCAGCTGTGGCAGTGCTACAGGAACCCCTTCAACCTGCTGCTCACGGCCCTGGCCGCGGTGTCGTACCTGACCGGCGATGCCAAGGCGACGATCGTCATCGGTGCCATGGTGCTGCTGAGCACCGTCGTTCGCTTCGTGCAGGAGGGCCGCTCGAACCGCGCGGCAGCGAGCCTGAAGGCCATGGTCAGCAACACCGCCACGGTCCTGCGTCCACTTTCCGACTCCGGATTGCGACTGCCAGCGGCAGAGCCGTCGACAGCAACCGCCGCCTCCCCACCTCGGGTGGAAGTGCCCCTGCGCGAGCTGGTGCGGGGAGACGTCGTTGCCCTCTCGGCGGGCGACATGGTGCCGGCCGACTGCCGCGTGCTCGCGTCGCGGGATCTGTTCATCGCGCAAGCCGCGATGACCGGCGAGTCGCTGCCCGTGGAGAAGTTCGCCGATCGTCACAACGACAGTGCCGGCCCGCTCGAACAGCCGAACCTCGTCTTCATGGGCACCAACGTCGTCTCCGGCGCGGCCACCGCGCTGGTCGTCGCGACGGGCGACAACACCTACTTCGGGACCCTGGCGAACCGGGTCACGGCCACCGACGCAGCGCCGAACGCTTTTCAGGCCGGCGTCAACAGCGTGAGTTGGCTGCTGATCCGCTTCGCGGCGGTGATGGTCCCGGTCGTGCTGCTGATCAATGGATTCACGAAGGGCGACTGGCTGGAGGCTTTCCTGTTCGCGCTGTCGGTCGCGGTGGGCCTCACGCCCGAGATGCTGCCGATGATCGTGGCCTCGACGCTGGCGCGCGGCGCGGTGCGACTCTCGCGCAAGAAGGTGATCGTCAAGCGCCTGGACGCGAT
>JAJAZH010000262.1 GCA_026785815.1 Ramlibacter sp.
ATGAACTCCGGCCAGACCGCGGAGCTGGAATCCAGGCTCGACATCGTCGACTGCCACAAGGGCGATGCGCTGCTGACCCAGGGCGTGCACGAGATGCAGCAGTACTTCATCCTCGACGGCATCCTCAAGCGCGTGGTGACCAACCAGGAAGGCAAGGAGATGATCCTGCGCTTTGCGGCCGAGCGCGACATCGAGACCAGCTACGCGGCCTGGCGGCTGGGCACGCCCACGCCGTATGGCATCGTCTGCGTGAGCAAGGGCCGGGTGGCCAAGATGCCGCTGCAGGACTGGGTGGCTTTCCTGGACCGCCATCACCTCCTGAAGCAGACCTTCGAGTACTCGGTGATGGAACTGATGAGCGAGATCATGGCCCACACCATCACGCTGCACCTGCTGGACGCACCGGGCCGGGTCAAGCGCTTCCTGCGCAAGCACCCGGAACTCTTTGACCGGATCCCGAAGAAGGAGCTGGCCTCGTACCTGAACCTTTCTGCCGAGACCCTGAGCCGGCTCAAGCAGCGCGGAAAGATCTAGTGACGACTGTCATCCCGGGCTTGACCCGGGATCCAGACGCACCTGCATGTTGGCACGGCCGCCTTGTTCGCTGTGCCGCGGTGCTCAGTCGACCGGCTGCTCGGCGGCGAATTCCGATTTCTTGGGCGGCCGGACCTTCGCGATCAGGCGCGACAGCAGCGGCCAGAACAACAGGATCAGCGCCAGCGTCGAAATGCTGCCGACCAGCGCGTTCGACCACAGGACCGACAACTCGCCCTGCGAGATCAGCATGGCCTGGCGGAACGAGTCCTCCGCCTTGTCGCCCAGCACCAGCGCCAGCACCAGCGGCGCCAGCGGGTAGTCGAGCTTCTTGAACAGGTAGCCGACCACGCCGAACAGCATCATCAGCCAGATGTCGAGCATCGCGTTGTGGACGGTGAAGGCACCGATAGCGCAGATCACCACGATCACCGGCGCGATGATCGAGAACGGGATCCGCAGGATCGAGGCGAACAGCGGCACCGTCGTCAGCACCACGATCAGGCCGACCAGGTTGCCCAGGTACATGCTGGCGATCAGGCCCCAGACGAAATCCTTCTGTTCGACGAACAGCAGCGGGCCGGGCTGCAGGCCCCAGATCAGCAGGCCGCCCAGCAGCACGGCCGCCGTCGGCGAGCCCGGGATGCCGAGCGCCAGCATCGGCAGCAGGGCGGCGGTGCCGGCAGCGTGGGCTGCGGTTTCCGGTGCGATTACGCCCTCGATTTCGCCAGTGCCGAACTTGCCGCCGTTCTTGGACATCTTCTTGGCCAGGCCGTAGCTCATGAACGAAGCCGGGGTGGCGCCGCCGGGCGTGATGCCCATCCAGATGCCGATCAGCGAGCTGCGGATCGAGGTCACCCAGTACTTCGGCAACTTCTTCCAGGTGTCGAACACCACCTTGGCGTTGATCTTGGCGCTCTTGCCGGAGAAGGCCAGGCCTTCTTCCATCGACAGCAGGATCTCGCCGATGCCGAACAGGCCGATCACGCCGATCAGGAAGTCGAAGCCGCGCATCAGGTCGGGGATGCCGAAGGTCAGCCGCAACTGGCCGGTCACCGTGTCCATGCCGACCGCGGCGAGCGCGAAGCCGATTGCCATCGAGGCCAGGATCTTGAACGGCGAGCCCTTGCCCATGCCGACGAAGCTGCAGAAGGTGAGCAGGTAGACCGCGAAGAATTCCGGCGGACCGAACTTGAGCGCGAATTTCGCGACCAGCGGCGCCAGGAAGGTGATCATCACCACCGCCACGAAAGCGCCGATGAAGGACGAAGTGAAGGCGGCGGTCAGTGCCGCTCCGGCCTGTCCTTGCTGCGCCATCGGATAGCCGTCGAAGGTGGTTGCCACCGACCAGGGCTCGCCCGGGATGTTGAACAGCACCGAGGTGATGGCGCCGCCAAAGAGCGCGCCCCAATAGATGCACGACAGCATCACGATCGCGCTGGTGGGCGACATGCTGAAGGTCAGCGGTAGCAGGATCGCGACGCCGTTGGCGCCGCCGAGGCCGGGCAGCACCCCGATCAGCACGCCCAGGACGATGCCGACGAACATCAGCAGCAGGTTCATCGGCGTCGAGATGACGGCGAATCCTTGGAACAGGGAATTGATTTCGTCCATGGAAGTCTCAGGTTTTTGTTGTTATCGGGGCCGGGCGCGCGCTCAGTAACCCAGGAAACGCAGCGGGTCTAACATTCCCTTGAACAGGGGAACCTTGAACCAGACTTCGAACATGAAGAAGAACAGGGTGACCACGCCAAGTGCGACGAGCACGCTCTTGAGGGGCGAATACTTGCCCAGCACGATCATGAACAGCGCGATGTAGAGCGCGGAACCCACGTACAGGCCGATGAACTGCACGGCCAGCACATAGACCAGCGCCGGGAGCAGCATTGACAGCACGCGCCTGAGCTGGACGCTGTCCACGAAGATCTCGTGGTTCTTGCTCTTGCCCAGCAGCCCCTGGACCAGGATGCCGATGCCGGCCAGGCACAGGATGACGCCGATGTAGAAAGGAAAGTAGCCGGCGCCGGGTCCGTCGCTGGTCCAGCCCGAGCCGAGCTTCCAGCTGCCGGTGATCACCACGACGCCCAGCAGGACGACCAGGAGGGCGACGACGGATTCGACGATATAGGTGGGAACGCCGGTGCGATGCACGGCTTCCGCTTGCTGGTCTGTTTCCATCAGGAATTCCCGCTGAGGTGAAGCCCCACGGAACGCCGGGGGCGAGATAGATCGGATGCGGGGCGGCACAGCGGCCGCCCCGTGGGAGCGAAGCGCTGCTCAGCTCACTTGGCGATGAAGCCGGCTTCTTTCATCAGCTCGCGGTGGTTCTGTTCCGCGGAGCCCAGCCACTTGGTGAACGCATCGCCGGTCATGGAGGTTTGGTTGAACGCGCCCTTTTCCATGTATTCCTTCCAGTCCGGTGTCTCGCGCACCTTCTTGAGCAGGGCCACGTAGTACTCGAGCTGGTCCTTGGACACGCCGGGCGCCATGAAGATGCCGCGCAGCATCGTGTAGTCGGTCGGCACACCGGCTTCCTTGCAGGTGGGGATGTCGCCCCAGGATTGCTTGTCTGTCACCTTGGCGGTGTAAGGCATGCGCTTATCGTCGAACACGCACAGCGCCCGCAGCTGGCCGGCGCGCCACTGGGCGACTGCCTCGACCGGGTTGTTCACGCTGGAGTCGATGTGCTTGCCGACCAACTGCACGGCGACGTCGCCGCCGCCCTTGAACGGGATGTAGATGAACTTGGTGCCGGTGGCCTTCTCGATGCCCACCGTCAGGATCTGGTCTTCCTGCTTGGAGCCGGTGCCGCCCATCTTCATCTTGCTCGGGCCGGCGGCCTTCACCGCGGCCAGGTACTCCTTGGCGTTCTTGGCCGGGTTCTCAGCGTTGACCCACAGCACGAACTGGTCGAGCGCCATCATCGACACCGGCGTCATGTCGCGCCAGTTGAACGGGACACCGGTCGCCAGCGGCGTGGTGAACAGGTTGGACAGGGTGATGATGATCTTGTGCGGGTCGCCCTTGGCCTCCTTCACCTGCAGAAAGCCCTCGGCGCCAGCGCCGCCAGACTTGTTGACGACGATCAGCGATTCCTTCATCAGCTTGTGCTTGATGATGATGCCCTGGATCATGCGCGCCATCTGGTCGGCGCCGCCGCCGGTGCCGGCCGGCACCACGAATTCAACCGGCTTGGTCGGCTCCCAGGCCGCCTGGGCCGGGCCCGCCAGCGCCAGCACGGCCGCCGCGACGGCGCTCGTGGCCAACTTGGACCATCCACTCTTCATGTTCGCAAATTGCATCTTCATCAATCGTCTCCTTGATAGGTAACACCAGCCCGGCACGGGGTCCGGAATGCCAGCAAAGCCAGTTGTGACAGCGGCGATGCTCTTACTACAACGCGGAAACGTTCTTGACGGTGATCAAGTTTGCGAAAGTATTGGGGGGTCCGAGGGTTTGTCTGGAGGCGGCTGAAGCTCAGGCGAAGGCTTCCAACCGTAACCGACTGTGACTCGCTTCCATGGCACGGGCCAGCAGCTTGACCAGCGCATAGACGGCGTCGATGTGCGGCGTCGGCGTCTGCGTCAGGCGGCCCAGCTCTGCCACCGAGCCGACCAGCGCGTCGATCTCCGGCGCGCGGCCGGCCTCGATGTCCTGCAGCATCGAGGTCTTGTGCTGGCCCCCCGTCTCGGCGCCCGCGATCCGCTTGTCCAGCGTGACACGGAACTCGATGCCCAGCTTGTGCGCCACCTGCTGGGCCTCGCGCATCATGCTGGCGGCCAGCTCGCGCGACGGCGGGTACTGGCAGATGTCGGCCAGCGTCGAGTGCGACAGGCTGCTGATCGGGTTAAAGGTCAGGTTGCCCCACAGCTTGAGCCAGATCTCGGCGCGGATGTTGTCGAGCACCGGCGACTTGAAGCCGGCGGCCGTGAAGCAGGCGGCGATGCGCAACACGCGCGGGCTGCTGCTGCCGTCGAGTTCGCCCAGCGGGAAGCGGTCGCCCTCGATGTGGCGCACCACGCCCGGTGCGACCAGCTCGGACGCTGGATACACCACGCAGCCGATCACCCGCTCGGGTGGGATCTTGTCGGCCAGCGTGCGGCCGGGATCGACGCTGGCCAGCTTGCTGCCGGCCAGCTCGCCGCCGTGCTTGTGGAAGTACCAGTAGGGGATGCCGTTTTGCAT
>JAJAZH010000263.1 GCA_026785815.1 Ramlibacter sp.
CCGGGCGTCGCCGACCTTGTCGGCGGACGGCGGACCGGAGCGCTGCCGATGATGGCTCAACGTCACGTCGGCCACTTTCATCTCCGCCTCGAAAGCGGCCCTGTCGGCGAACTTCCAGTCGTCGATCGCGCTTTTGACGGGGTCCGAGGGGCTCATCGGGCCTGATGATAAGCACCCTGTGCGACAAGCGCATTGCCCAACAGGCTGCGAGGCGGGCGGACGACTTGACACTAACCAGGCCGACCCGAATTTGGCACAGAGCCTGCTCCTGCACAGAATCTGCAGAAACGGGCACGCCACTGAAGCGTGGTGGAAGGACCTCAGCAGCGTTTGGGATAATGGGGGCAAGCCCTTCCATTACCGTTCCGACACCATGACGACCACCATCAAGTACGCCGACCTCGTCGAGTCGATCGCCGCCGCGCTGCAGTACATCAGCTACTACCATCCCGCCGATTACATCGTCCACCTGGCGCGCGCCTACGAACGCGAGCAGAGCGCGCCGGCCAAGGATGCGATCGCGCAGATCCTGACCAACAGCAAGATGAGCGCGACCGGGCAGCGGCCGATCTGCCAGGACACCGGGATCGTCAATGTGTTTCTCAAGGTCGGCATGGACGTCCGCTTCCAGGATTTTCCCGGCGGCCTCGACGATGCGATCAATGAAGGCGTGCGGCGCGGCTACCTGCATCCGGACAACACGCTGCGGGCCTCGGTGGTCGCCGACCCGCACTTCGATCGCCGCAACACACGGGACAACACGCCGGCCGTGATCAACACCCAGCTGGTGGCGGGCGACAAACTCGACATCACGGTGGCCGCCAAGGGCGGCGGCAGCGAGAACAAGAGCAAGCTGGCCATGCTCAATCCGTCGGACTCGATCGTCGACTGGGTGCTCAAGACCGTGCCGACCATGGGCGCGGGCTGGTGCCCGCCCGGCATGCTCGGCATCGGCATCGGCGGCACCGCCGAAAAGGCGATGCTGCTGGCCAAGGAGTCGTTGATGGAAGACATCGACATGTACGAGCTGCTGCAGCGCGGACCCTCCAACCCGACCGAGCAGATGCGGCTGGAGCTGTACGAGAAGGTCAACGCGCTGGGCATCGGGGCCCAGGGCCTGGGCGGATTGACGACCGTGCTGGACATCAAGATCAAGATGTATCCGACGCATGCGGCCGGCAAACCGGTCGCGATGATTCCCAACTGCGCCGCCACCCGGCACGCGCATTTCGTGATGGACGGCGCCGGCCCGGTCTATCTCGATCCGCCCAGCCTCGACCTCTGGCCGGACGTGGTGTGGGCGCCGGACGAAAAGAAGAGCCGTCGCGTCAACCTCGACAGCCTGACCCGCGAGGAAGTTGCGAGCTGGAAGGCAGGCGATACGCTGCTGCTGAACGGCAAGATGCTCACCGGTCGCGATGCGGCGCACCAGCGCATCAAGGAGATGCTGGCCCGTGGCGAGCAACTGCCCGTGCCGTTCACCAATCGGGTCATCTACTACGTCGGGCCGGTGGATGCGGTGCGCGACGAAGCCGTGGGACCGGCCGGGCCCACCACCTCGACGCGGATGGACAAGTACACCGAGATGATGCTGGCCGAGACCGGCTTGATCGCGATGATCGGCAAGGCCGAACGCGGACCCGAAGCGGTCGAGGCGATCCGCAAGCACAAGAGCGCCTACCTGATGGCGGTGGGCGGCTCGGCCTACCTGCTCGCCAAGGCGGTGAAGAGTGCGAAGGTGCTGGGCTTCGAGGACCTGGGGATGGAAGCGATCTATGAGTTCGACGTGATCGACATGCCGGTGACGGTGGCGGTCGATTCGGGCGGAACCAACGCGCACACCACCGGACCGGCCGAGTGGAAGAAGAAAATCGCCACCGGCGAATTCAAGAACATTCCCGTAACTGCCGCCTGAAATGGGGTCAGATCCCAATTCAGGACAGTGATCTTTCCGGCGCACGCGGCGTAGTACGAAATTGGGCTCTGAACCCCTTTCTCCCATCTCCCCCATTTCCCCCGGCCATCCCATCGGCGTCTTCGACAGCGGCGTCGGCGGCCTGAGCATCCTGCGCGCGCTGCGCAGCGAGCTGCCGCAGGAGAACTTCACCTACCTGGCGGACTCCGGCTTCGCGCCCTATGGCGAACGTGGCGAGGCGTTCGTGGTGGATCGGGCCCGCCAGTTGGCGCAGCAACTGCTGGACGACCATGCGATCAAATCCCTGGTGATTGCGTGCAACACGGCGACCGCGGCAGCGATCCATTTGCTGCGCGCCGAACTGCCCGGCCTGCCGATCGTGGGTGTCGAACCGGCGCTGAAGCCCGCGCTGGCCCTGACCCGCACCGGCAGCATCGGCGTGCTGGCGACCCGTGGCACGCTGGCGAGCGCCAAATTTCGAACCTTGCACGAGTCCCTCAAGGAGCAGGCGCAATTCCGGCTCCAGCCTTGCGACGGTCTGGCCGATGCGATCGAGAACCATGACAGCGCGAGAACCCTGGCGCTGTGCCGGCAGTACACAGCCGGCCTCGGAAATTTCGGTGCCGGCGCTGGTGAGATCGACACGCTTGTTCTGGGCTGCACCCACTATCCGTTCGCGCTGGAGCATCTGCGCGCGCTGCTAGGGCCCGCGGTGCAGCTGGTCGAAACCGGCCAACCGGTCGCGCGACAGACCCGTCGACTGCTGGACTCGGCCGGCCTGTTGAATCCCCATGGTGCCGGCAGCGTCGCGTATCGGTCGACTGGCGAGCTGGCGCTGCTGCAGCGCTCAGCCGCCCGCTGGCTCTGACCCAAGCGCGGCACGGCGGCCGCGCTCCACGTCGATCCGGGTCAACAGCAGCAATCCAATCACGAACAGCAGCGACGTCGACAGGATGGCCGTGCGCTGGTCGCCACCAGTGCCCCACGTGATCGCGCCGTAGCTAAGGGGCCCAATGATGCTGGCCAGGCGGATCGCGAACGTCCACAGGCCGTAGAACTCGGCGAGCTGTTTCGGTGGCGCGAACAAGCCGGCCATCGCACGGCCGGCAGACTGGCTCGAGCCCATGCACAGGCCCGCGATTGCCGCGGCGTACCAGAATCCGCCCTTGGTGGTGGTCAACGCGGCGATGACGCAGGTTGCGATCCAGCCGACCAGCGTGATGCCCAGCGCCAGCTTGTGACCGACGCGGTCCTGGAAGTAGCCCCAGCCGAAGGCGCCGGCGGCGGCGGCAAGATTCAGAACGAAGATCAGCACCATCGTCTCTTGCGGCTGGAAGCCGATCACCTGTTCGGCGTAGATCGCCGCCAGCGTGACAGCGACCGCGACGCCGCCCTGGTAGAACACCGCGCAGGCCAGCAGCCACATGAAGTCCCGGTAGCGCCGGGCATCGCGGAAGGTGCGCTGCAGCTGCCGCAGCGATGCGCTCAGCCCGCTCTCCCGCAGTGCGACCGGATTGGGCAGTGCCCGCTCCCGCAGCAGCCTGAAGGTCACCAGCGAAGCCAGCGCGTAGATGACGGCCGTGATCAGCATGGTGACCGGCACGAACCGGTCGGCCGGGATGCCCTGGCCCTGGGCCCAGAGCACATAGCCCAGGCAGATGCCCAGGGCCAGCATGCCGCCGAAGTAGCCGAAGCCCCAGCCCCAGCCACTGACCTTGCCCAGGGCGTCGGGACGCGCCAGCTCCGGCAGGAACGACGCGGTCAGCGATTCGCCGTACGAGAAGAACGTGTTGGAGACGATGATCAGCAGCATCGCGATCACGACGCTGCCCGGGCCCGCCAACGCGAGCGCAGCCGTGCTGATCACGCAGGCCAGCGTGGTCAACGCCAGCAGCTTCTTCTTGGCAGCGCGCAGGTCCGCATAGGCGCCGAGGCTCGGCATGGTGAGCATGACGATCGCGTAAGAGACGCTTAACGCAGCAGTCCAGGCGAAGGTGGCCCAGGCCGCCTTCTGCGCGATGCCGCCGACGAAGTAAGCGGCGAACACCGCGGTGATGACGACCGTCGTGTAGCCGGAGTTGGCGAAGTCGTACATCGCCCAGCCGAACACCTCGCGCTTGCGCACACCGGGGTTCAGGGCGTCCTGGGGAAACAATGCCATCCGCCGCTCCTGTGTTGATGCTGGAGCAAATGTACCGGCCCAGTCGAGGGGCGCGGGGGCCCACCCGCGCCCCCGCCCCCCCCCCCCCCAAAAACCGGGGCCCCCCCCGGTGAGGAG
>JAJAZH010000264.1 GCA_026785815.1 Ramlibacter sp.
CGGAAAGCCGAGCGTCTTTTGCACCGTCCAGGCTTCTTCCATGTTGTGGGCAATGCCCGAGCTGGCCGAGCCCAGGCCGATGCGCGTCATCGCGTCCTTGAACTTCAACCGGTCCTCGGCCTTGTCGATGGCCTCCGGCGTGGCGCCGATCAGTTCGCACTTGTACTTGTGCAGCACGCCGTTGCGCCAGAGGTCGAGCGCGCAATTGAGCGCGGTCTGGCCCCCCATGGTCGGCAGGATCGCGTCCGGCTTTTCGCGGGCGATGATCTTCTCGACTGTCTGCCAGGTGATCGGCTCGATGTAGGTCACGTCGGCCGTGGCCGGGTCGGTCATGATCGTCGCCGGGTTGCTGTTGATCAGGATGACCTTGTAGCCTTCCTCGCGCAGCGCCTTGCAGGCCTGCACTCCCGAATAGTCGAATTCGCAGGCCTGGCCGATCACGATCGGGCCGGCCCCGATGATCAGGATGCTCTTGATGTCTTGGCGTTTGGGCATTTACTTCTTCTTGCTTTTCACTTCTGCGCGCGGGCCTGGTCCATCAGTCCGGTGAACCGGTCGAACAGGTAGCCGATGTCGTGCGGCCCGGGCGACGCTTCGGGATGGCCCTGGAAGCAGAACGCCGGCCGGTCGGTGCGGGCCAGGCCTTGCAGCGTGCCGTCGAACAGCGAGACGTGGGTGGCGCGCAGGTTGGTGGGCAGGCTCTCCTCGTCGACCGCGAAACCGTGGTTCTGGCTGGTGATGCTGACGCGCTGGTTGTCGAGGTCCTGCACCGGATGGTTGGCGCCGTGGTGACCGAACTTCATCTTGTAAGTCCGGGCGCCCGAGGCGAGCGCCAGGATCTGGTGGCCCAGGCAGATGCCGAAAGTCGGGTAGCCGGCGTCGACCAGCTCCCGAGTCGATGCAATCGCGTAGTCGCAAGGCTGCGGATCGCCGGGGCCATTGCTCAGGAACACGCCGTCAGGCTGCAAGGCCTTCACTTCGCCAGCCGAGGTCCTGGCCGGCACCACCGTGACGCGACAGCCGCGCTCGGCCAACATGCGCAGGATGTTCTTCTTGACGCCGTAGTCGAAAGCGACGACGTGGTAGCGCGCGGTCTGCAGCTCGCCGTAGCCTTCGCCCAGCGTCCACTCGGTCTGGGTCCAGTCGTAGGGCTCCCGCACCGAGACTTCCTTGGCCAGGTCCAGTCCGTTCATGGAAGGCGCGCCGCGGGCGGCAGCCACGGCCTTGTCCACCCATGCCGGGCTGACCTGCTCGCCCGCCGCCAGCGCGAAGATGGCGCCATTCTGGGCGCCGCCGCTGCGCAGCAGGCGGGTCAGCCGGCGAGTGTCGACGTTGGCGATGGCGACCGTGTTTTCGCGCCGCAGGTATTGCGACAGCGTCAGGTGCGAGCGGAAATTGGATACCACCAGCGGCAGGTCGCGGATGATCAGCCCGGCGGCGTGGACCTGGGCGGCTTCGACGTCTTCTTCGTTGACGCCGTAGTTGCCGATGTGCGGATACGTGAGCGTCACGATCTGCTGGCGGTAACTGGGGTCGGTGAGGATCTCCTGGTAGCCAGTGATGGCCGTGTTGAAGACGACTTCGCCGGTGGTGGAGCCGGTGGCTCCGATCGAATCGCCGATAAAGACCGTGCCGTCAGCGAGCGCCAGGACGGCGGCAGGGGCGGTTCCCGGTTGAGACAAAAGCACTGGGTTCTCCGGATGAATACGGTACGCCCAAACGCGCTCAAGAGCGGACTCTCGATGGTGCTGTTGTTTGAGGGAGTGGCTTGGCTGCGCTAGGCGTACGGGGGTTTGCGGGAAAGCGCTTGATTATAACCGTCAGCCTGGCCGGCTCACGGCGCTCGCGTGCAGGCAGATTGCAGCGGCGGCGCCGACGTTGAGCGACTCTTCGCCGCCGGGTTGCGCGATCCGGACCGTCTGGCTGGCCCGGCGGCCGACTTCGTCGCCGACGCCCTGCCCTTCGTGCCCGAGGGCCCAGGCACACGGCCAGGGCAGTTGCGCCTGGTGCAGGGTCTCGCCATGGTGCGAACTGGTCGCGAGGATCGGAAGCGCGAGCGCATCGAGCGCGTCCGGCTCGACCCCTTCGACCAGGCGCAAACCGAAGTGCGCTCCCATCCCCGCGCGCAGGACCTTGGGGCTCCACAGCGCAGCGGTGCCCCGCAGCGCGATGACCTGGCGAAAGCCGAACGCCCCGGCGCTGCGCAGGATGGATCCGACATTGCCGGCGTCCTGCACACGGTCGAGGATCACACTGGCGAGGCCAGGCTCGATCGAAGGCAGTGCCGGCAGGTCGATGACAAAAGCCATCGGCGCCGGCGACTCCAGGCCGCTCAGGCCCGCGAACAGCGCGTCGGCAATCACCACGGTCTTGACGGCGGCCGCGCCCCACTCGGTTCGTGCCAGTGGCCAGAAACCGGCTGCAAAGACGCCCAGCGCCGGCTGGATCCCGCGAGCCAGCGCGGCGCGGCACAGGTGGTCTCCTTCCAGCCAGACCCGGCCCTGCTTGCGGTACGCAGTACTGTCCTGCGCCAGTCGCCGCAACTCTTTCAGCAAGGCGTTGTCGCGCGAGCTGATGACCTGGGGTTCAGCGGGAGTCATGGCCGCGCCTGCACGCTGCGGCGCGCTCAGGACGTCCGCAGGGTGATGACCTCGCCCCCGGGCGTGATGAAGGTCGCCGCCACCGGGCCGAAAAACCTGCGATGGTGGCGGCACGCGCCGTGCTGGCGCAGCGCCTGGAGGTGTTCAGGCGTGCCGTAGCCCTTGTGGGCGGCGAAACCGTAGTGCGGAAACTCCTGGTCCAGCGCCTGGCACAGCCGGTCCCGGTGGACCTTGGCCAGGATCGACGCCGCAGAGATCGACTTGACCTTGGCGTCGCCCCCGATGATGGCTTCGGCCAGCACATCCCACTGGGGTAGCCGGTTGCCGTCGACCAGCACCTTGACCGGCTTCAGCCGCAGCCCTTCGACGGCACGCTTCATCGCCAGCATGGTCGCGTGCAGGATGTTGAGCGTGTCGATCTCTGCGACGCTGGCTTCGCCGATGGCGCAGCACAGTGCCTTCTCGCGGATCAGGTCGTACAGCCGATCGCGCTGCAAGGGAGTCAGCACCTTGGAGTCGGCCAGTCCCCGGATCCGCTTGCCGTCGTCGAGGATCACGGCGGCCGCCACCACCGGGCCGGCCAGGGGGCCGCGGCCGGCTTCGTCCACGCCGGCCATCAGGCCGACCGGGTCCCAGGAAAACCGGGTCTGCTCAGCGGCCTTGAATGACTTTTTCGATGGCATCGGTGGCTAGCGCCTGGGTGTCGCGCCGCAACTCTAGGTGCAGCGCGTGAAATCTCTTTTGCACGGCGCTGATTCTCGCAGGAGCGGCGAACCATTCCAAGACCGCGGCCGAGAGTTTTTCCGCGCTGGCGTCGTGCTGCAACAGTTCGGGCACGACGAACCCGCCGCACAGGATGTTCGGCAGGCCGACCCAGGGCTGCAGCCGCTTGCGCCGCATCAGCCGCCACGACAGCCAGTTCATGTTGTAGCCGATCACCATCGGCCGCTTGAACAGCGCCGCCTCCAGCGTCGCCGTACCGCTGGCGATCAGGGTGACGTCGCAGGCCGCCAGCACGGTATGAGACTGGCCTTGGACGATCGTCAACCCGCGCGTGAGCCCGGCGGCGAGCGCTGCAGCTTCGATCGATGCCTTCAACCCGGGCGCCGCCGGCGTGACGAACCGGGTCTGCGGACGCACGCGCTGGATCTCGACCGCGGCGGCGAAAAAGCGCGCGGCAAGGTACTGGATCTCGGAACGCCGGCTGCCGGGCAGGATCGCCACCACCGCATCGGTTGCTGAGTACCCCAGCACGCGTCGCGCGCCATCCCGATCCGGCTCCAGTGGAATCACCGAAGCCAGCGGATGCCCGACGTAGGTGGCGGCGATCCCATGGGCCTGCAGCAGCGCCGGCTCGAACGGGAAGATGCAAAGCACATGGTCGGTCGAGCGGCGGATCTGCTCGACCCGGTCGGCCCGCCAGGCCCAGACCGACGGGCTGACGAACTGGATCGTCGGGACGCCGCTGGCCTTGAGCGCCGCTTCGAGTTCGAGGTTGAAGTCGGGCGCGTCGATCCCGATGAACGCGGTCGGCGGCGCCTGCAGCAGCCGCTGCTTGAGCTGCTCGCGGATCCCGACGATCTCGCGGTAGTGCCGCAGCACCTCCACATAACCGCGCACCGCCAGCTTGTCCTGCGGCCACCAGGCGTCGAAGCCGCGGGCGGTCATCTGGGGCCCGCCGATGCCCTGGGCGCGCAGCTGGGGCCAGCGCGACTTGAGTCCGTCCAGCAACAAGCCCGCCAGCAGGTCGCCGGACGGCTCCCCGGCGACCATGGCGAAGGTTGCACCCAAGGGGGCCCTCGCCCCCTGGGACGCCGTGTCGCCGCTCAAGTGGGTTTCATCGCACGATGCCGCGATGCGGTAAGACTCCGTCGAGAAAGGACAGCATCATCTGGACGTCCGGCAGCGCCTCTGGCGTGCTGTCGGCCAGAGTTGCAATGCGCTCGCGCGACTGCTCCAGCGTCAGACCATCGCGGTACAGCGCCTTGTGCATGGCTTTCACGACCGCGATCCGTTCGGCCGCGAAGCCGCGTCGGCGCAGGCCCTCGAAATTCATCGAGCGCGCCTGCGCCGGCTGGCCCTGGCTCATCACGAAAGGGGGCTGGTCCGCCAACAACAGCGAATTCATCGCCGTCATCGAATGGGCGCCGATCCGCACGAACTGGTGCACCACCGTGAAGCCGCCCAGGATCACCCAGTCGCCGACTTCGACATGGCCGGCCAGCTGCGAGTTGTTGGCGAAGATCGTGTGGTCGCCGACACTGCAGTCGTGCGCCAGGTGGACATAGGCCATCAGCCAGTTGTCGTCGCCCACGCGGGTGACGCCGCCGCCGGCCGGCGTGCCGATGTTGAAGGTGCAGAACTCGCGGATCGTGTTGCCGTGGCCGATCACCAGTTCGCATGGCTCGCCGGCGTACTTCTTGTCCTGGGGCACGGCGCCGAGCGAATTGAACTGGAAGATCCGGTTGTCGCGGCCGATGGTGGTCCGGCCCTCGATCACGCAGTGCGGCCCCACGGTGGTGCCGGCGCCGATCTGCACGTGCGGGCCGATCACGCTGTAAGGCCCGATGGCCACTGAACCGTCGACCTCGGCGCCCGCTGCCACGATCGCGGTCGGATGGATCAGCGGCGCAGCTGCCAGCGCGGAGGCAGGCATGCTCTCAGGCGATCGTGCGCATGGTGCACATCAGCTCGGCTTCGCAGGCCACCTGGTCGCCGACCCGGCTGGTGCCCTTGAACTTGAAGACGCCCGACTTCATCCGTTCCAGCGTCACGTCCATCACCAGCTGGTCGCCCGGCTCCACCGGCCGCTTGAAGCGGGCGCCGTCGATGCCGGCGAAGTAGTAAACCGTCTTGTCGTCCGGCACCACGCCCAGCGTGTCGAACGCCAGCAGCGCGGCTGCCTGAGCCATGGCCTCCAGCATCAGCACGCCGGGCATGACCGGCCGGTGCGGAAAGTGACCGGCGAAAAACGGCTCGTTGATCGTGACGTTCTTCAGCGCCTTGATGCTCTTGCCCTTGTCGAGGGCCAGCACGCGGTCCACCAGCAGGATCGGATAGCGGTGCGGCAGTTGCCTGAGGATTTGGTGGATGTCCATCATGATGAGTTGCCGCACGGTCGCGCCAAGGCGACAAAGGCCGCACGGGGGGGCAGCGAAATACACAAGGTGATAAGCGTGGGGGCTGTCATCGATGTTCCAGGGCCTTGAGGCGTTCGCGCAGGCTGTGCAGCCGCTTGAGCGTCGCCGCGTTCTTTTCCCAGGCCGCATTGTCGTCGATGGGAAAGAAGCCGCTGTAGTGGCCGGGCAGGCCGATCGAGCGCGTCACCACCGAGGCCGCGGAGATGTGGACGTGGTCGGCGATCTGCAGGTGGCCCAGCACCACCGCGCCCCCGCCCACGGTGCAGTGGGCGCCGATGCGGGCACTGCCCGCCACCCCGGCGCAGCCGGCCAGCGCCGTGTGCTTGCCGATGTGGACGTTGTGGCCGACCTGGACCAGGTTGTCCAGCTTGACGCCGTCCTCGAGCACGGTATCGGACAGGGCGCCACGGTCGATGCAGGTGTTGGCGCCGATCTCCACGTCGTTGCCGATCCGGACCGCGCCCAGCTGCTCGATCTTTTCCCAGGCGCCGGCGTTCGGCGCGAATCCGAAACCGTCAGCGCCGATCACCGCGCCCGGATGGACGATGCAGCGCTCGCCCAGGATGCAGTCTTCACCCACCGTGACCCGAGCCTTCAGCACCGTGAACGCGCCGATGCGGGCGCCGCGCTCGATCACGCACAGGGCGCCGACGCGAGCGCTGGGGTCGATCACCGCGTCGGGGTCGATCACCGCGCTCGGATGGACCGCCGGTTCCCGCGCCGGCCCGCTTTGCCGCTTCCAGAGTTGCGTCAGGCGGGCGAAGTAAAGATAGGGATCGTCAACGACGATGCAGGCGCCACGCGCCAGCGCGGTGTCGCGCATGGCGGGTCCCACAATGACGCAGGCCGCCCGGGAGGCGGCCAACTGGGACTGGTACTTGGGGTGGCTCAGGAATCCGAGCTGGCCGGCGCCTGCGGTTTCCAGCGGCGCCAGGCTCTCGATCAACAGTTCCGGGTCGCCGTGCAGCTCGCCGCCGAGCGCTTGTGTGATGGAAGCAAGCGACAGCGCCACACTGTGCCGGGGACGGCGGCTTAGCGCGCCGCGTTCAACGCCCGGATCACCTTGTCGGTGATGTCGTGCTTGGGATTGATGTAGACCGCTTCCTGCAGCACGACATCGTATTTTTCTGCCTCGGCCACCTGCTTGACGACCTTGTTGGCGCGCTCGAGCACCTGCTGCAGCTCTTCGTTCTTGCGGGCGTTGAGGTCTTCCTGGAACTCGCGACGCTTGCGCTGGAACTCGCGGTCCTGGTCCACCAGCTGCTTCTGGCGCTGGGTCCGCTGCGCTTCCGACAAGGTCGGCGCTTCGCGTTCGAACTTGTCCGACAGGCTCTTCAGGCCGGTGCCGATGTCGGTCAGCTCCTTCTCGCGGCGCGCGAACTCCGTCTCCAGTTTGGCCTGCGCGGCCTTGGCCGTGTTGGCTTCGCGGAAGATGCGGTCGGTGTTGACAAAGCCGACCCGGAACTCCTGGGCGTGCGCCGCGAATGCCAGCAGGCCCAGCAGGACCACCAGCCATTGACGGGAAAGATGCTTCATTAGAAAGACGTTCCGATCTGGAATTGCAATTTCTGGATTCTATCGCCAGCGAACTTGCGGATGGGTTTGGCGATGGCCAGCCGCAGCGGGCCGATCGGCGAGATCCAGCTGATGCCGACGCCAGCGGACGCGCGGAAGCTCTTCAGGCTGACCTTCTCGTTCTCGCCGAAGACGTTGCCGGCATCGACGAAGCCGAACATCCGCAGCGTCTTGTCGTTGCCGGCGCCGGGGAACGGCGTGATCACTTCCGCGTTGAGGGTGAACTTCTTGGGGCCGCCGATCACCGAGCCGGTGACGTCGCGCGGGCCGAGGGTGCCCTGTTCGAAGCCCCGCACCGAACCCAGGCCGCCCGAGTAGAAGTTCTTGAAGACCGGGAACGGCCGCCCCGACAGGCCCTTGCCCCAGCCGGCCTCGCCGTTGAGCGCCAGCGTGAACTGCTTGTTGATCGGGATGTACTGCTGGTACTGGTAGTTGGCCCGCACGTAGCGCGCGTCGGCCAGGATGCCCAGCTCGGTGCCCAGGCGCTGGAACCGGCCGCTGGTGGGCGCCAGCGAACTGTCGCGGTCGTCGCGGGCCCAGCCGATCGACAGCGGCACCGTGTAGCTGGTGTAGCCGAACCGGTTGGCGTAGGCCAGGTAGGAGGCCGGAATGTTGGTGCCGGGCTTGATCGTCGTGCGTTCAATGCTGCCGCCGAAGAACACGGTGTCGAGTTCGCTGAACGGGACGCCGAAACGCAGGCCGCCACCGGTGGTCGCCAGCTCGTAGTTGCCGCCCTGGTCTTCGTACGGCTTGGACCGGCGATGGTAGAAGTCGACCGTGCGCGAGATGCCGTCGGGCGTGAAGTA
>JAJAZH010000265.1 GCA_026785815.1 Ramlibacter sp.
GGATTGACGAAGGGTGGCGCGGGGATGACGAGAGGGCGCGCGGTAGTGACGAGGGTGGGCGGGGGAATGGCAAGGGTGTCGCATGAGGCTCGAAAAGCGCACCGAGGTCTCCCCTGCCGCCCTGATCCTCGCGCCGATCGCCGCCGTCCTGCTCACCATGCTGGTCAGCTCGCTGCTGGTGCTGTGGGCCGGCGCGCCGGTGGGGCCGACCTGGGCGGCGCTGCTCAAGGGCGGTTTCGGCTCGGTCTTCGCCCTCACGGAAACGCTGACGCGCGCGACGCCGCTGATCCTCACCGGCCTGGCGGTCACCGTCGCTTTCAAGGCGCGCCTGTTCAACATCGGCGCCGAGGGCCAGCTCTATGCCGGCGCACTGGCCGCGGTCGCGGTCGGCGGGCTGCATGGCGGCACCGGATTCGAACTGCCACCGGCTTTGCTATTCGTGCTGATGCTACTGGCGGCGGCGCTGGCCGGCGCGATGCTGCTGCTCGGCCCGGCGCTGCTGAAGGCGAAGCTGGGCGTGGACGAAGTCGTCACAACGCTGCTGCTCAATTTCATCGTGCTGCTCGGCGTCTCGGCGCTGCTCGATGGCCCGATGAAGGACCCGGCCGCGATGGGCTGGCCGCAGAGCGTCGCGTTGATGTCCGAGCTGGAGCTGGGCAAGCTGGTGAGCGGAACCCGCGTCCACACCGGCCTGCTGGCGGCGGCTGCGCTCGCGGCGCTGCTGTGGGGCTTCTTCAAGTACACGCTGCCCGGATTCGAGATCCGCGCGACTGGCGCCAACCCGGCGGCAGCGCGCTTCGCCGGCGTGCCGGTGACGCGCACGGTCGTCATGGTGGCGCTGCTGTCGGGGGCGCTGGCGGGACTGGCCGGCGCGGTGGAGGTGGCGGGCCGCACCGGCTACGTCACGCTCGACATGTCGCCCGGCTACGGCTACACCGGCATCGTGATCGCGATGCTGGCGGCGCTGCATCCGCTCGCGGTGGTGGCTGCCGCCGTGTTCGTCGCCGGCGTGCTGGTGGGCGCCGACAGCATGAGCCGCGCGATCAACGTCCCCACCTACATCGCCGACGTCATCGTCGCCGCATCGCTGATCTCGGTGCTGGTGGCGACGATGCTGACCCAGTACAGAGTCAGGCGCGCATGACGAACGCTCGACTTTGTCATCATTGCCTCGAGCCGGGATCCATGACTTCCTGGATTGCGGGTCGAGCCCGCAATGACAGCGCCGGGATCCATGACTACCTGGGTTGCGGGTCAAGCCCGCAATGACAGGTGGCTAGCATGACCGACTTCTTCGACATCCTCGCCAATCCGTCCTTCTGGATCGCGGTGCTGCGGATCGCGACGCCGCTGATCCTCGGAACTCTTGGCGTCCTGCTTTGCGAGCGGGCCGGCGTGCTGAACCTGGGCATCGAAGGGATCATGGTGGCGGGCGCCTTCACCGGCTGGCTGGCGGTGTACCTGGGCGCGCCGCTGTGGGGCGGCGTGGCGGTGGCGGCGCTGACCGGCATGGCGTTCGGCCTGCTGCACGCGCTGCTCACCGTGGGCCTGGCGCTGTCGCAGCATGTCGCGGGCCTGGGCATCACGCTGCTCGCGACCGCGCTCAGCGCCTACGGTTACCGCGTGAGCTTGCCTAAAGTGAACACGCCGCCGACGATCACGCCGTTCGCGCCGATGGACTGGCTGCACATCCCCGTGCTCTCGGCGCAGACGCCGCTCACGCTGCTGGCGCTGCTGCTGGTGCCGGCGATCGGCTGGCTGCTGTATCGGACGCCGGCAGGGCTGGCTGTGCGCATGGTGGGCGAGAACCCGCAGGCGGCCGAGGGCCAGGGCATCCCGGTGGCCGCAGTGCGCACCGGCGCCATCGTTGCCGGCTCGGCGCTGATGGGAATAGCGGGCGCCTTCCTCACGCTGTCGGCGTTCAACGCCTTCTTCTTCAACATGGTCAACGGCCGCGGCTGGATCTGCGTCGCGCTGGTGGTGTTCGCCAGCTGGCGCCCCGGCAAGGCACTGCTGGGCGCACTGCTGTTCGCGTTTTTCGACGCGCTGCAACTGCGGCTGCAGCAATCGGGCGACGCTCTGCTGCCCTACCAGATGTACCTGATGCTGCCCTACGCGCTGTCGATCCTGGCGCTGGTGCTGGTGGCGCGCAAGGCGGCTTATCCGCAGGCTTTGATGAAGCCGTATCGGAAGGGCGAAAGATGAATCCTCGTTCGCCCTGGGCTTTGGCCTGCTTGAGTCTGTCCCGGGCGCACGGCGGCGCGTCAATTCAGCCTTGAACTATGAGCTGCGGTCGTCCGTAGGGCAACGACATGCCCAACGTGAAATCATCCATGCGGTGTCAATACAGTCCACTCGGTCCACACGACTTAACGAGTTCCCACCCACATAGCTGAAAACTTTCAAGATGTGCGGTTCAATCTATCGCGGCTCAAGTAGCAAACTCCCAACACGGCTGCAAACAGTAGCAGCGGAAGAAGCTGAATCAGGGGTACGTAGACCATCGAAAAATTCGGAGACTGTTGAATAGCGAGGCTAAGCGGTCCCGTTAGCCCAATGACAATGGCTGAAAGCAAGTAGTAACGCGCAGTTGAATGGCGGAAAGCGACAGCGGGCGCAAGGGAAAGCACAACAAGACTGAGAAGAAAAGCTCCCGCGAATACCTGCACTTTTCCCCCAGAAAACGCGAGTCCAAAGACGGATACCACAATCCACAGTCCGCCAACTGCCCGGGCAGTCCAAAGGAGAACGGGAAGCAGTAGCGGCACCTTCATCTCACCCTCCTGCAGCCAGCATTCTTCTCATGTGCTCGTCAGCTCGGCGCTTTTGCGATTGTGCCGCCTCATGCGCGGCCCCACCAAGAGTATTAACTGCTGCGCCATAGCCGTAGGCGGCAGCTCGGCAGCTCCCAGGGGAAGTCGAGTTAGCACAAGCCGCTAGCA
>JAJAZH010000266.1 GCA_026785815.1 Ramlibacter sp.
ATCGCCCGGCGGCCGGGGGGCGGGCGCGGGGGGCGCCCACTAAAGCGGGCGCGCCCATGTCACGGGGGAAGCGACCTACATCGACGACATGCCTGAGGTCAGGGGCACGCTGCATGCGGCGCCGATCCTGTCTACCGTTGCCCACGGGCTGCTGCGAAATGTCGATACCGCCGCCGCGCTGGCGATGCCCGGCGTTCGCGGCTGCGTGCTGGTGCAGGACATTCCCGGCGATTCCATGCTGGCGACCTACGTCCACGACGAACCGGTGTTTGCGCGCGACACAGTCCACCACGTCGGACAGGTTATCGGCCTGGTGATCGCCGACTCGGTCATGCAGGCGCGCCGTGCGGCCCGAAAGGTGCAACTGGCGATCGAGCCGCTGGCGCCGGTGTTGACAGCGCGACAGGCCCACGCGGCGCAAAGCTATGTGCTGGCGCCGGTCGTGGTGCGCCGCGGCGAGCCCGAGACCGCGCTGGCGGCTTCGGCGCACACGCTGACCGGCCAGCTCGAGGTCGGCGGACAGGAACACTTCTATCTGGAAGGTCAGGTCGCTTACGCGTTGCCGCTGGAACAGAACCAGTGGTGCGTCCACTCCAGTACCCAGCATCCGGGCGAGGTGCAGCACTGGGTCGCGCACGCGCTCGGTCTGGAGAACAACGCGGTGACGGTGCAGTGCCGGCGCATGGGCGGCGGCTTCGGCGGCAAGGAAACGCAGGCCGGGCACCTCGCTGTCTGGGCGGCGCTGGCAGCCAACAAGTTCAAGTGCCCGGTCAAGTTGCGGCTCGACCGGGACGACGATTTCCTCGTCACCGGCAAGCGCCATCCGTTCTCCTACGACTACAGCGCCGGCTTCGACGACAGCGGGCGCGTGACCGCGCTCAAGCTCACGATGCTGGTCAATTGCGGTTTCTCAGCCGACCTGTCGGGCCCGGTGGCCGACCGCGCCATCTTCCACACCGACAACGCCTACTTCCTGAGCGACGTCGAGATCGCCTCGTACCGCTGCCGGACCAACACCCAGAGCCACACCGCCTTCCGCGGCTTCGGCGGACCGCAGGGCGTGATCGTGATCGAGGCAATCCTCGGCGACATCGCGCGCCGGCTCGGGCTGGACCCGCTCGATGTGCGGCTGCGCAACCTGTACGGCATCGAGGAGCGCAACACCACCCACTACCAGATGAAGGTCGAGGACAACATCCTCGAACCCCTGATCTCGCAACTGGCGTCCAGCAGCGACTATCGCCAGCGGCGGGCCGAGATCGCGGCCTGGAACGCCACCAGCCCGCTGATCAAGCGCGGCATCTCGCTCACGCCGGTCAAGTTCGGCATCAGCTTCACCGCCACCTTCTTCAACCAGGCCGGCGCGCTGGTCCATGTCTACACCGACGGCAGCGTGCAGGTGAACCACGGCGGCACCGAGATGGGCCAGGGCCTGAACACCAAGGTGGCGCAGATCGTGGCCCAGGAGCTGGGCGTGCCGTTCGAGCGCGTGCGCAGCACCGCGGCCGACACCAGCAAGGTGCCCAACGCCTCAGCCACCGCGGCATCCGCCGGCACCGACCTCAACGGCCGCGCCGCGCAATACGCGGCGCGCAACGTCCGCGACAACCTTGCCGCTTTCGTCAGCGGGCTGGACGGCTGCGGCGCTGGCGCGGTGCGGTTCGAGGACGGAAAGGTGACTTCCCCCAAGGCCAGCCGCAGCTTCGACGAAGTGGTGAAAGCCGCCTACGCCAACCGGATCCAGCTCTGGAGCGATGGCTTCTATCGCACGCCCAAGATCCATTACGACAAGGTCACGCTCACCGGCCGGCCTTTTTTCTATTTTTCATACGGCGCCGCCTGCAGCGAAGTGGCGATCGACACCCTCACCGGCGAGAGCCGGCTGCTGAAAGTGGACATCCTGCACGACGTCGGCCGGTCGATCAATCCGGCCATCGACATCGGCCAGATCGAAGGCGGCTTCATCCAGGGCGTGGGCTGGCTCACCACCGAACAACTGGTCTGGAGCGAGCAGGGCCGACTCGCAACCCACGCTCCCAGCACCTACAAGATTCCCACCACCGGCGACGTCCCGGAGCATTTCAAGATCGCGCTCTGGCATGAAGCCAATCCCCAGGACAACGTGTTCGGCAGCAAAGCGGTGGGCGAACCGCCGTTGATGCTGGCGATCAGTGTCTGGGAGGCACTGCGCGATGCAGTGGCGTCGACCAAGCCCGTTGGCGAACCGGTGCGGATGGAAGCGCCAGCGACGGCGGAGAACGTGTTGCGGGCGCTGGGTTGACTTCAAGCGCGACGACATCTGAGCCACGCCGGCGAGTCCGGGCGAACCAACGCACCAGTGTGGGGAAAGCGCCGCTCGACCCACGACACTCGCCGCCCGTCGACATTTTCGGCGCCGACTTGGTGCAACTCTGAATTTTTTGTGCATTGCACCACGCTTTGTCCAGCCCTGTCGAATAAATCCGGTTTTTCGATAGATACAAACGGATACGTATGGCAATATCTAGACACAAGTTTCGCAATCCTCGTTCGATGCCGTGCGGAGCTTGATTCCCCCCTCACGCGACCAGGACGTTTCATGTTTGCCAATCTCAAAATTTCGACCAAATTGTCCGTTTTGATCGGAGTGCTGATCGCCGCGATCGTGGGCGTTGGTGCCTTCGGGATATTTGCCTTGCACCAGGCCCAGACCACCAACGCGGCGAACTTCCAGGTGGCCCGTCTGATGGTCGACGCGGTCGATTCGGCCCGGTCCGCAGAAGTCGGTTTCAAAATCCAGATCCAGGAATTCAAGAACATCCTGATCCGCGGCCACGACCAGAAAGACTACGACCGGTACCTTGGTGCTTTCCGGAAACGCAGCGAGATGATCGCCAAGGAGTTCGACGAGGTCGAGGCCGTCATGGCCAAGCTCGGCGTTCCCACCACCACCGTCGTCGAAGCCCGGAAGATGCACGGCGAAATCATTCAGCAGTACGTCGAGGGCTTGAAGCAGTTCGACGTCGCCAAGCCCGAAACCACTCAAATCGCCGACGCAGCGGTCCGCGGCAAAGACCGGCCGCTCAGTCAGAAGATCGAGCAGATCGTCACGACCCTGGAGAAGTTCACCGAAACCGAAGGCGCGCGCTTGACAGGGGTCGCAGCCACCGAATCGAAGCGGGTGTCGACCGCCCTGGCCGTGATCATCGGGTTGGTGGTCCTGGCCGGTGTGGTCGCAGGCGTTATGGTCACGCGTGGGATCACCGGGCCGATCCGGGCCGCTGTCTCCGCGTCGCAACGGGTCGCGCAAGGCGATCTCACCGTGCAGGTCCAGGCCGGCGGCCGCGACGAGACCGGACAGTTGCTGCATGCGCTTTCGCAGATGACCGATAACCTGCGCACGCTGGTCGGCCAGGTTGCCGAAGGGGCGCACGCTGTATCCGACACCAGCGCCCAGATCGCCCAGGGCAACGTCGACCTGTCGCAACGCACCGAGGAACAGGCCAGCACGCTGGAGGAAACCGCCAGCTCGCTGGAAGAGCTCACCTCCACTGTGACCCAGAATGCGCACAACGCCAGGCAGGCCAGCGACCTCGCGGTCGGCGCCAGCGAAGTGGCGCGCAAGGGCGGTCAGGTGGTGGGCCAGGTGGTCGACACCATGACCGGCATCTCGGCGTCGTCGCGCAAGATCGCCGACATCATCAGCGTCATCGACGGCATCGCCTTCCAGACCAACATCCTGG
>JAJAZH010000267.1 GCA_026785815.1 Ramlibacter sp.
AGCGCCCGCGGCCGCCGCCTGCTGGTGGTCGACGACAACGTCGACGCCGCCGACTCGCTGGCCGAGGCGCTGCGGATGATGGGCCACCAGGTCACCGTGTACCACACGCCGCTCGAGGTGCTGGCGCCGGGCCTCGACCTGCGGGCCATCGATGCGGCGATCCTCGACATCGGCCTGCCCGGCATGAGCGGCTACGAACTGGCGGTGCGGCTGCGGCAGGCACATCCCGGCGCAAGCTGCCGCTTCATCGCCCTGACCGGCTACGGCCAGCAGGAGGACCGGGCCCGCAGCAGCGCCGCCGGCTTCGATTCCCACATGGTCAAGCCGGTCGACCTGGAGGCGCTGGAGCGGCTCATAGGGAGCTGCGATTTATGATCGGCCGATGAAGACCCCGGTCCCCCGGATCGCCCTGATCCACGCGACGGCACTGGCCGTCGAACCCATCGCCCAGGCCTTCGAGCGCCACTGGCCGCAGGCCCGCCGCATGAACCTGCTGGACGACAGCCTGTCGGTCGACCTGGCGCAAGCAGGCCGGCTCGACGATGCCATGGTGCAGCGTTTCAAGGACCTCGCCGTCTATGCCAGGGGCACCGGCTGCGACGCCATCCTGTTCACCTGCTCGGCCTTCGGTCCGGCCATCGAGGCCGCCGGCGCGGCGGTGCGCCTGCCGACGCTCAAGCCGAACCAGGCCATGTTCGAGCAGGCCCTGGCGCAGTGTCCCGCCCTGGGCGGCACCCTGGGCCTGGTCGCGACCTTCGAGGCCTCGATTGCGCCGATGTCCGCGGAACTGCTGCAACTGGCCAGGCTGCACGGTCGCCACATCGAGCTGCAGACCCGGTTCGTGCCGCGGGCGATGGACGACCTGGCGCAGGGGCGCGTGGGGCAGCACCACCAGAAGATCGCCGATGCGGCGCGTACGCTCTCCGACTGCGATGTGGTGATGCTGGCGCAGTTCTCGATGGCAGCGGCGTTGCCCCAGGTGGAGCACGCGCTGCCCTGTCCGGTCCTGAGCAGCCCCGACTGCGCCGTGCTGGCCATGAAGCGGACCTTGCAGCATGGCTGAAGCGCGCGTTTCGCTGGCGCGGCTGCGCGACTTCATTACGCTGGCGTTGACGCGCCTCGGCTTGCCGGCGGCCGATGCGCAAATCGTCGGCGGCTTGATGGCGCAGGCCGAGCTGCAGGGCTCCGACGGCCATGGCGTGATCCGGCTGCTGCCGTATGCGCGCCGGATCCGCGCCGGCGGCATCAACCTGATGCCCGACATCAAGGTGCTGCAGGAGCGGCCCGGCATGGCGCTGCTCGATGGCGACAACGCCATGGGCCACCTGGTGATGCAGCGCGCGGCGCAGCTGGCGATCGACAAGGCACGCACCTGCGGCATCGCCTGGGTCGGGTCGCGCCTGAGCAACCACGCCGGACCGGCGTCGCTGTATGCCCGGATGCCGATGGCGCACGACATGATCGGCCTGTATTTCGCGGTCGGCAACGCCAACCACCTGCCGCCCTGGGGCGGGCTGGACATGCTGCTGTCGACCAATCCGATCGCGGTCGCGGTGCCGGCCGGCGCGGAGCCGCCGGTGGTGCTGGACATGGCGACGACGGTCGCCGCTTACGGCAAGGTCAAGGCCAAGGCCCAGCGCGGCGAGCAGATGCCGATCGGCTGGATGATCGACCGGCTCGGCCAGCCGCTCACCGACCCGAAGCGGGCCGAGGAGGGCTTCCTGATGCCGATCGGCGGCTACAAGGGCTACGGCCTGGCGCTGATCGTCGGCCTGCTGGCCGGCACGCTGAACGGGGCGGCGATGGGCAGCGAGGTGATCGACTTCAACCACGACGACACCACCACCACCAACACCGGCCAGGCGATCATGGCGATCGACCTGAGCGCCTTCGGCGACGTCGCCGGCTTCAAGGCGCGGGTCGACCAGCTGGTGCGCGAGCTGCGCGCCAGCGAGCGGCTGCCGGGCGTGGAGCGGATCTGGCTGCCCGGCGAACAGAGCCACGAGCGGCGCGAAGCCAACCAGCGCGACGGCATCCCGATCGGCGCCGGCCTGTTGCAGCAGCTCGACGCCTTTGCCGCGGAGCTGGGCATTCCCCGGCTGCAGGCCCCCTGATCCAACTTTCCCGGAGCCACCCATGAAGCCATTGCGCCGCCGCCATTTGGCAATCATCGCCTGCGCCCTCGGATGCGCCTGGTCTGGAAGCACCGCTTGGGCGCAGGCCCCGGTCGCTGGGCCGGCCTATCCCAGCAAGCCGATCCGGATCATCGTGCCGCTGGCTGCCGGCGGCGCGGTCGACAACGCGGCGCGGATCGTGGCCCAGAAGATGTCGCAGAACATCGGCCAGGCGATCGTGATCGAGAACCAGGCCGGCGCCGCTGGCCTGATCGGCGCCGGCAACGTGGCCAAGGCCGCGCCGGACGGCTACACGCTGGGCGGCTTCAACGACTCGATCATGACCATGCTGCCCAACCTGCAGCCGAAGATGCCTTGGGACATCCTGAAGGATTTCGAGCCGGTGTCGCTGGTGGCGACCGTGGAGTGGGGGCTGGTGGTCAACGCCGATGCGCCGCAACGCAGCGCGGCCGACCTGCTGGCGGCGGCGCGCGGCGCCCCAGGCAAGATCAACTACGGCTCGGGCGGCAACGGCAGCCCGCAGCACATCGCGATGGCGCTGTTTGCCGCGCAGTCGAAAGTGCAGATGACTCACGTGCCGTACAAGGGCGCGACCCAGGCCGCGATGGGCGTCGCCGGCAACGAGGTGCAGGCCGCCTTCCAGGGCATCGCGACCGTGAACTCGCTGGTCAAGGCCGGCAAGCTGCGCCTGATCGGGGTCACCACGCCGCGCCGGATGCCGCAGTTCCCCGACGTGCCGACGGTGTCGGAGTCGGGGCTGGCCGGCTTCGAGTTCAACTCGTGGTTCGCGCTGATGGCGCCAGCCGGAACGCCGAAACCGATCCTTCAGTACCTGAGCGCCGAAGTGACGAAGGCGCTGGCCGATTCGGAAGTCCGCGAGAAGCTCACTGCCCAGGGC